>NZ_JAVAXX010000192.1:0-12619 GCF_042709275.1 Bacillus sp. LR_5
TGTTCATTGTTTTCAGCAATTGAATGAAAGCACATGCTTAATCCGTGCTTCTTATCATTATTAATATGCCTTTTGCAAACGAAAAAGTACCTCGTGAATGAATGAGTTCGTTACTAATACATAGTGTTGAACCGAGCGTAATATGACAATTATTTAGAGGATATTTAAAACCGGTCAGGGTCAGCTCATGTATGTCTTCGGAAAACGGTATGAAGGAGATATATCGCTTATTTTCATCCTTCTCAATATCATATTCACCAGGAGGAAACATTTGAATATGATTTTGTTTGTCTATCAGCCTAATTTTTATGTTCGTTTTTACACCTCTATACAGTAGCTGAATGTTTCCTAAAAAATGATCAGCTCTGCCGCCTGTAATGCCGAAAATCTGAATAATATCCGGCTGCTTTTCCAGCGCCCAATCAAGGGCGAGGTCTAAATCTGTTTGATCTTTTTCTGCTTGATACACATGAAGGGCGGGAGCGGCTTTTTCTATTCGCCGGCGTTCTTGCTCCGTTATGCTGTCAAAATCTCCGAAGGCTTCAACAGGAATGATCCCGGCATCTAAGAGAGTGACGGTGCCTTTGTCAACACCGATCCAAAGCGTGTGTTCGTCCGTATAGCCGGTTAGATCGGGAATGAGATTTTTCGGGCCTCCCGCAACGATATTAATTGTTTTCATCTCTGATTCCTTTCTCTGCATACAGGAAAAAGAGCTTAGGCTATTGTATGCCCAGCTCTTTTCTAAAGCTGCTTATTTACTTCCTCTGATTTCAGAAATTGCTTTTTTGCGGTCAGACTGGCCATAAACAGCTGAACCGGCAACGAGTAAATTTGCGCCCGCTTCAATGACGAGCGGAGCGGTTTCTTTGTTGACGCCGCCGTCTACTTCAATGAACAGATCTTTTTTTCCTTTTTCATCCGCCATTCGCTTAACCTCTTTTATTTTAGGAAGGACTGAATGAATAAATTTCTGCCCGCCGAAGCCCGGGTTCACCGTCATTAAAAGAACAAGATCGAGATCGTCGAAAACATGCTCGATGACTTGTACAGGGGTATGCGGGTTTAGAACCACTCCGGCCTTCACTCCTTGCTCTTTAATGAGCTGGATGGTACGGTGCAGGTGCGGACATGCCTCAGCATGCACAGACAGGATATCTGCGCCTGCTTTCGCAAAAGCCGGGATATAACGATCCGGCTCTTCTATCATTAAATGGACATCAAGCGGCAGATCCGTTACCGGCCGGACGGCTTCTACAATCAGCGGACCGATTGTGATATTCGGGACAAAATGGCCGTCCATAACATCAATATGAATACAATCGGCTCCGCCTTTTTCTACATCTTTAATCTCATTGCCTAAAGCGGCAAAATCAGCGGAAAGAATAGATGGTGCAACCTTTATCATTATGCTAATACCTCGGCTTTCTGTCTTTAATCTCCGTCATAAATTCAACATAATGGTCATAGCGATACTGCTTTAATTCTCCGTCTTCAACAGCTTGTTTCACCGCGCATTTCGGCTCTTTCAGATGTAAACAGCCTCTAAATTTGCATGAAGAGCTTTTTTCTCTGATATCAGGGAAGGTATAGCCCAGCTCTTCTTCCTCAATGTCTGTAAATTCAAGCGAGCTGAATCCCGGTGTATCTGCAACCAAACCTCCGGACGTGTGAATCAGCTCCACGTGGCGGGTTGTGTGTTTCCCGCGGCCCAAATGCTCGGAAATCTCGTTTGTTCTTAATCCGAGCTCCGGACTGATCGCGTTGAGAAGCGAGGATTTCCCAACACCGGACTGACCGGCAAATACCGTTGTTTTATCCTGAAAATGCGGGATGATGTCCGCTAAACTATCTTGGTCCTTAGAGGAGGTAAGGTATACGTCATAACCAATATTCCGATAGTCTTCTGCATAGGCTTGTATCGTATCTTCTGTATCTTGATCTTCAATCAGATCCATTTTAGTAATGCATATAATCGGCTGAATATCATTGGCCTCAACGAGAACCAGGAAGCGGTCTAGCAATGCCGTGCTGAAAGAAGGCTGAACCGCTGAGAAAACAAGGACCGCTTGATCAACGTTGCAAATTGGCGGCCTGATAAGCTCGTTGGTTCTTTCTTTAATTTCCATTAGATATCCTTCTTTGTCATTTTCAGCTTGATACACAACGTAATCACCGACAAGAGGGGTAATTTTGTTTTTTCTGAAAATGCCTCTTCCTCTGCATTGTATTACTTTATCTGAATCCTCTGATTCATCCAGTACATAGTAAAAGCCGCTTAGCGCCTTAATAATTTTGCCCTCAGGCATATTTTCCCTCCTTGTTATTCATCTTTCGGATACTCAATGGTTTTGTAGCTGACAACTTTATTGTTTACCATTACTTGATAGTACCCTTTTTGGCCGGGTTCAATCTTTAGTTCGATCGTTCGTTCAGTCGGCTCTTTTATCTTAAATTCTTCGTAAGTGTCAGAGATGCTGTGATCCGCATCGTCAACCGCGATTTGCACTTGAAGCTCGTCCCCTTCATTTTCTGGTTCGTAGGGGATCTTGACCTTTTCTTTCACTGTTTTCGCAGGTTTTTTCTCTGGTCCGAGAGAGAATGTCACTTCAATTTCGTTTCCCGGCTTTACTGCCGTACCTGCTGCTGGTTTTTGTTTGACAACCTGTCCTTCTGGAACATCATCTGAGTATGCTTCTTTTTCTACAAGCTTCAATCCGTTGTCTTCCAGATATCCAGACGCTGCTTCTTTACTGTAGGTTTTCAAGTCTCTAAGCGTAATGTCTTCGGGTCCGATACTGACTGTAAGTTTGACTTGATCTTCACTCGGGACAAGCTCAGTCCCTGCTGAAGGATTTTGGTCAATGACAGTGCCCGCATTTTTCTCGTCATTCACTTCATTTACTGTTACATGTTTAAACCCTTGGTCCTTCAACGCTTTTTTTGCCTGGTCGACCGTTTGGCCTGTCACATCACCGATCTCCGTTTTTGCTTTTCCGGTGCTCTTATAAAGGGTGACCGTGGCGCCTTCTTTGACTGTGGTATCCGCTTTAGGATCCGTTTTTACCATCAGGCCCTCTTCAATTTTTTCATCTGAGATTTCCAACACCTCGGAATCAACCTGTAAACCTTCTTTTTCCAAGAGCCCTGCGGCTTTTTCGTATTCCATTCCGGAGACATCAGGTATTTTGACATCCTTAGGCATGAAAAGCGACGGAAAAACAGTGACAGCAAGAATTCCAGCTGTGATAAAAACGAGGCATATCGTGAGCAAAACCCACGGCCACTTTTTTCTTTTGCCGTTCTTCTTTGTTTTGTTTTCTTGTGCGGTTGTCACTTCTGCTTCTTTTTCGCCAGCAGCTTTAGCGAGTTCTTCATCTTTAATGATAGGTATCGCTTTTGTCATTTCTTCATCTTCTTGAATCGTAAATCTCTTTTCATTGAGTCTGTCGGCATCAAAAGCTGTTTTTATGTCTGCTTCCATGTCTTCAGCCGTTTCGTAGCGATGAAAAGGATCTTTGGCAGTTGCCTTGAGTATGATGTTTTCAACGCTTTGGGGGACCGATGGATTCCACCTTTTTGCCGAAGGAGTTTCCGCTTGAAGATGCTTCAAGGCGATGCTGACTGCTGACTCTCCATCAAACGGAATACGGCCGGTTAAAAGCTCAAATAGAACGATTCCAAGCGCATAAATATCCGATTTTTTTGTGGCTAAGCCGCCCCGGGCCTGTTCAGGTGATAAGTAATGGACCGAGCCCAGAACTGAATTGGTATGGGTGATTGTGGTCGAACTTAGTGCCGTCGCAATTCCAAAATCCGTTACTTTGATATTTCCCATATGATCAATCAAAATGTTATGCGGCTTGATATCTCTGTGAACAATCTGGTTTTGATGGGCATGAGCGATGGCTGAGACAATTTGCTCCATGATGTTCAGCGCTTCTTTAGGGTGAAGCGGCCCATTTGCTGTTATGTATTCTTTAAGCGTCATGCCTTCAACGTATTCCATGACAATATAATAAATATCATCTTCCTCGCCCAAATCGTAAATGCTGACAATATTCGGGTGATCGAGGCTTGATGCGGATTGGGCTTCTCTGCGGAAACGTCTGATAAATTCATTGTCATTTGCATAGTCAAACCGCAGGATTTTAATTGCGACTTCACGGTCTAGAATGATATCCTCAGCTAAATACACGTTGGCCATTCCCCCGCCGCCTATAACGCGGAGAATTTGGTAACGCCCGCTGATCCGCTTGCCGATTAGCACTGATCTTCACCCTCTTCAACTTGTAAAGCAAGCTCAAGCAAAACTGCTGTTATGTTGTCTTCTCCGCCATTCTGATTGGCTTTGTCCACAAGCAGGTTTACTTTTTCCTGAGGAGCTGAATCGCTTTGCAGGATGTCTTTTAATTCAGTGCCTTCCACTTTATTCGTCAGTCCGTCAGAACATAGAAGCAGTTTGTCTCCGGGTTCTATATCAAAGGAACGGGTGTCAATACTGACTGACTGGTCTGTTCCAAGCGCCTTCGTCAACACATTTTTTCGCGGATGATGTTCAGCGTCTTCTCTGGAAATCTCTCCAGTGCGAACCAGTTCATTTACAAGCGAATGGTCTTCTGTCACTTGAACGAAATCACCGTCCTGAAGCAAATAGCATCTGCTGTCTCCGATATGGGCAACAGAAACCGTTTTCCCCGTAAAAAGCGCACATACAATCGTCGTCCCCATGCCTTGGCATTCTTCGTGGGCTTGAGCGTGATCGTATATTTTGCTGTTTACCGAAAGAATCTGTTCAATGAGCCATTTTTCACATTCCGAGGGCGCAGTTGGAATCGTCTCTGCTTCATTCCATTTCTCCCCCATGGCTTTCACAGCCATCTTGCTCGCAACATCTCCAGCAAGATGGCCGCCCATGCCATCAGCGACAACCGCTAATATAAATTCATCTTTCCCCTTGAATATCCCCGCATCATCTTCATTATGCTGGCGGATTTTTCCTGTATCTGTTTTTAAGGCTGTTAACAACCCTCATCACCTCGTCTCGTCTTGACGCTCCTTCGCGCGAAGCTGACCGCAGGCTGCGTCAATGTCATGTCCTTGCTCTCTTCGGATTGTGACATTTACTCCGCGGGATTTCAGCGTTTTTTCAAAAGCAAAAATCTGATCACGCGGTGTGCGCACATAGTCCCGTTCAGGCACGTAGTTTACCGGAATCAAGTTCACGTGGCATTTGACTCCTTCCAGCAAGTCGGCAAGCTCTTCGGCGTGTTCCACCTGGTCGTTTACGCCTCCGAACAGCCCGTATTCAAAGCTGATGCGGCGTCCCGTTTTATTAATATAATATTTAACGGCTTCCATTAGATCAGGCAGTTTATATGCTCTGTTAATCGGCATCAAACGGCTTCTGATTTCTGTGTTCGGCGCGTGCAGAGAAATTGCAAAGTTAATCTGCATTTGCTGATCAGCAAATTCGTAAATTTTCGGGATGATTCCACTCGTAGAGACCGTAATATGGCGAGCACCGATATTCAGGCCCTTGTCATGGTTAATGATTTTCAAGAAAGCGAGCATTTCGTTAAAGTTATCAAAAGGTTCGCCGATTCCCATGATCACGACAGAGCTGACGCGTTCATCCGTTTCATCAAGAGCTTTTTGCACTTTGACTACTTGAGCGACAATTTCCCCTGCTTCAAGGTTTCGTTTTAAGCCTCCAAGCGTTGACGCGCAGAATGTGCAGCCAATACGGCAGCCGACTTGTGTCGTTACACATACAGAATTGCCATACTCGTGTCTCATTAAAACGGTTTCGATGGTATAACCGTCATGAAGCTCAAACAAAAACTTCATCGTACCGTCTTGAGAGGTTTGTTTAACAGCCGTTTTCAGCGTTGTTAACACAAAGTGAGTGTTTAATTTCTCACGCAGATCCTTTGAGAGGTTTGTCATATCTTCAAAAGAAGATACACGTTTTTCATATAGCCATTCAAAGATCTGGGCTGCACGGAACGGTTTCTCTCCATTGTCTGTCAGCCATTGTTTGATTTCATCTAATTCAAAAGAATAAATAGACGGACGCTCTGTCCGCAATTCTTTTCTTACTTTTGTTTTATTAAGTTCTGCCATTGCTTATCCCTTCTTTCTCATGCTGCAAATAAAGAAACCATCTGTTCCGAAATAATGAGGAAGGATTTGAAGCCTTCCATCCCGAACAAAGGGTCTCACCTTTTCAGGCAGCCGCTTTTCAAGAGACAAATCGGGTTCAAAATCAGGATGTTCTTGTATAAACGCATGTATTACTTCATCATTTTCTGTCCGGTCCATTGTACACGTACTGTAGACAAGAGTGCCACCTTTTTTTACTAATGGTGCGATTTCCCTCAAGATCGACAGCTGGATTTCAGCTAGACGGGCGCTGTCGTCAGGTTTTTTCGTGTATTTCATGTCCGGCTTTCTTCTGATAACACCGAAACCTGAGCACGGGGCATCGACCAATATTCGGTCAAACTGTTCGTTTTCAAACGTTTCCCCCGCTTTTCTAGCATCCATTGTTTCCGCATGAATGATTGTCAGGCCAAGCCGGTCTGCCGCTTCTTTGATCAGCTTCACTTTATGTTTGTGAAGATCAAGCGACGTAACGCTCCCCTTGTTCTTCATTAATTCTGCGATATGAGCCGACTTTCCGCCAGGCGCCGCACACGCGTCAAGCACTGTTTCATCAGGCTTAGGGTCAAGGGCGCGGGCGACGAGCATGGAGCTCTCATCCTGGATGGATACTTCGCCGTTTTGGAAGAAATGAGTTCCGGCAATTGTTCCCTTTAAGAGCTTCACAGCATCTTCAGCGAGGTCGCCTTTTTCAACTTCGATTCCCTCAGCAGCCATTTGGTCAAGCAGCTCAGCTCTGTCTGCTTTCATTTCATTGACACGCAGCGTCTGCTTCGGCGGAATGAGATGGATGCGGCAAATCTTTTCCGCAGCTTCAAATCCATACGCATCCGCCCACTCTTTCACAAGCCATTCCGGATGGCTTGTTTCTGTCGCCAGCCGGCGTACAGGATCTTCGATCGAGTCAAAGGATGGAACACCTTCGCGCTGAATAGAACGGAGCACGCCGTTGACAAATGAAGCAATGCCTTTGTGTCCGCGGATTTTAGCAATCTCAACCGCTTCATGGATGGCTGCCCTGTCTGGAATCTTCTCTAAATACTCCATTTGATATAAGGATAGGCGAAGAAGCTGAATCACCCACGGCTTTACCTTTTGAGGCTTATTGATAAACGGTTTAAGCATATAATCAAGCGCGATCTTATTTTGTAATGTACCATAGACAAGTTCAGTCAAAAGCCCTCTGTCCTGATCACTCAGTTCATTTGATTTAATGACCGATTTCAGCAGCAGGTTGCTGTATGCCTGGTTTTGTTCTAATTTGATCAGCGCCTCAAGGGCGATGTCACGAACACTAGTTTTTTTCATTGTTTACTCCTAACACATCACCGACTTCAACATGAGCGCCTCGCACAAAGTCTTCGCCTTTCATTCGTTTTTTGCCTGCCGGCTGGAGTTCGGTTAATAACAGAGCCGTCTCGTTACCTGTGGCAACGATAATCCCTTCCTTTTCAACCGCAACGACTGTGCCTGGCTCAGCTTTGGTTGGTGCGGGTGTTTTTTTGGATTCCCACACTTTCAAGTTTTGTCCATTAAGCGTCGTATAGGCAACAGGCCATGGATTTAAGCCGCGGATCTGGTTGTAAAGCTCTTCGCCCGTTCTGGACCAGTCGAGCAGCTCTTGCTCTCTTTTAATGTTAGGCGCGTATGTCGCTTTCTCTTCATCCTGCTTTTCAGGTGAAATGCTGCCGGCAATGACGTTTGGAACCGTTTCAGACAATAGCTTCGCGCCAGCAACGCTTAATTTATCGTGCAGTGTTCCGACATTGTCGGTTTCTTCAATGTCCACTTCCACTTTTGAGATCATATCGCCCGCATCCAATTTTTCTACCATATACATAATGGTAACCCCGGTTTTCTTCTTTCCCTGCAGAATGGAATAATGGATCGGAGCACCGCCGCGCAGTTCCGGCAAAAGGGATGCGTGAACGTTAATGCAGCCGTATTTTGGACTGTCGAGAAGCTCTTTAGGCAAAATTTGTCCGAATGCCGCCGTTACAATCAGGTCAGGCTTTAATGCCAGCACTTTTTCAATTTCTTCTGTCAATCTGACTTTTTCCGGCTGAAGAACCGGGATGCCGTGGCGCAATGCCTCTTCCTTTACCGGAGGAGGTGTCAGTACTTTTTTTCTGCCCTTCGGACGGTCCGGCTGTGTGACGACCCCCACTACTTCATATCCGTCCTCTATCAGGGTTCTTAAAACAGGAACTGAAAAATCCGGCGTTCCCATAAATACGATTCTCGTCATCAAATCATCCTTCCATATCCGCTAGTTCATCTTCTGTATAGTATTTACTTATTTTAGATGTAAACAGCACACCGTCTAAGTGGTCCATTTCATGCTGCACGGCTCTTGCTAAAAAGCCTCGCGCTTCCAGAATGAACGGTTTTCCCTGACGGTTAAACGCACGCACTTTGACATAATCGGCACGTGTGACATCACCATAGACGTTAGGAAAGCTCAAGCATCCTTCAATTCCGGTTTGCTCGCCGCTTTTTTCTAAAATTTCAGGATTAACGAGATCAATTCTCCCTCTGTCATCCCCGATATCTACGACGGCCGCTCTTTTTAAAATGCCGATTTGCGGCGCTGCCAGTCCGACACCATCCATTTCAAGCATGGTGTCGTACATATCATCAAGCAGTTTTTTTAGCTTTTTATCAAAAACAGTCACGGTTTCCGCAGGTGTTTCCAAAACCTCCGCAGGATGTGTGACGACCTTTTTTACTGCCAATTTGTTACCCTCCAAGACGTGAGATCTTACATCATCATATAAGGATTCATATCAATTGAAATCATTACATGTTTTTGTTCAATTTCGCGTTTATAATGTTCCAGTATCTTCTTCAATAAAGCGGATAACTGGGTTTCCTGTTTGTATTTTATCACGCATTGATAGCGATATCTATCTTTGATCCTGGCTATCGGCGACGCGCTTGGTCCGAGAATTTTCGTGTCAGCTCCGCAGTTTGCTTTCAAAAAATGAGCGATTTTTTCAGCTGTAACCGCTGCTTTCGCCACTTCCTCATGAGAAACAGTCACAAGAGCCAAATAGTAGTATGGCGGATAGGATTGCTCTCTCCTGTGCGCCATTTCATGCTGATAGAACGTTTCATAATCGTGTGTTTTCGTCAGCTGGATACTGTAATGAGACGGTGTATACGTTTGAATGATGACATGGCCGGGCTTTTCATGCCTGCCTGCCCGGCCGCTGACTTGCGTTAACAGCTGAAATGTTTTTTCAGCCGATCTGAAATCAGGAATATGAAGTGTTGTATCAGCACTTAACACTCCGACAAGCGTGACATTCGGAAAATCAAGCCCTTTCGCGATCATTTGCGTTCCGAGAAGAATATCCGCTTTTCCTTCTCCGAAAGCTGACAGTAATTTTTCATGGGCGCCTTTCCGTGATGTCGTGTCAACATCCATCCGAATCACTCTCGCACTTGGCAGCACTTTTGTCAGCTCTTCCTCCACTCGCTGTGTTCCCGTTCCGAAAAAGCGGATATGCTCGCTTGCGCATTCAGGACAAGTGTGCGGAACAGGCTCTTCATGTCCGCAATAATGGCATTTCAGCCTTTGGCCGTAACGATGATACGTCATGGAAATGTCGCAGTGCGGGCATTGCGGGACATAGCCGCAATCCCTGCACATCACAAAGGAAGAGTAGCCCCTCTTATTTAAAAACAGCACCGCCTGCTCACCCTTGGCAATCGTTTCTTCAAGCTTTTCCATCAATTCAACTGAAAACATCGAGCGATTGCCGTTTCTAAGCTCCTCTCTCATATCGACAAGCGAAACCTCGGGCATCACCCGATGGTTAACACGGTGCTTCAGTGAAAGAAGCTCGTATACGCCCTTTTGCGCTCTAGCATATGATTCTAATGTCGGCGTAGCACTCCCTAATACAACCGGGCAGCTGTGATGCTCAGCCCGCTTGATTGCCACCTCTTTCGCATGATAGCGCGGCATTTCTTCCTGTTTATAGGAAGACTCGTGCTCTTCATCGATGATTATCATTCCGAGATTTTCAAACGGAGCAAAAATGGCGGATCTGGCACCGACGACAAGCCGTACTTCCTTCCGGTGGATTTTACGCCACTCGTCATATTTTTCTCCTGTGGATAAACCGCTGTGCATGACTGCCACCTGGGAGCCGAAGCGGCCCTTGAAGCGGTTGACCATTTGCGGCGTCAGCGATATTTCCGGTACGAGGACGATGGCTTCTTTTCCTTTCGCCAGTACTTTTTCAATTGATTGCAGATAAATTTCGGTTTTTCCGCTTCCTGTCACGCCGTGAAGGAGGAACACTTTATGCTCATCGCTGTCCAATGTCTCGCGTATGGGCTCGAAGGCAGCCCTCTGTTCGTCTGTCAGCGGCAGGGGCTCTGTTTTTTTGAACATTTTGTCCTGATAGGGATCTCTGTAAACCTCTTCATAGCTTTCCTTCAAAAGCCCTTTTTGGATAAGGGTTTTGATGGTTGCAGAGCTCGTGTCCGTTTTTTTGCACAATTCCGCCGCAGGAATTTTCACACCTTCCGGCTCAGAGATGAGAAAGTGAAGAATCGCCTGCTGTTTTGCTGCTTGGCGGGACAATCCCTCAGCCTGCTTAGCAAGCTCTTCTTTACTCGCATTTGCCTGAATATGCCTGACCATTTTTTTATTGGTTTTTTGCGCGACTTTATACGTCACGTCAATGTCCCCTTTTTGAACATGCCTTTGAATCAGTTTCAGCGTCTCATGATCGGGTATATCTGAATACAGCAGCGTCTTTGTTTCAGAAAACAGCCGTTCCACTTGCGGCGGAAGATCGGCTCCGTGTGCAATTTTTAATTCTTTTTCATATTTCGCCTTTAAGGCGGCAGGCAGCATTGCTTGAAGCGCCGTTATTTTAAAAGACAGCGTTTTGTCTGACAGCCATGATGACAGAATCATAAGCTCCTCTGTCAGAACAGGTGTAAGATCTAATAAATCCTCTACTTCCTTGACAGATTTCCCCGATAGGTCAGATGCTTCTTTGACTGCTGTCACAAACCCTTGAATCTTACGGGGGCCAAACGGAACAATGACCCGCATCCCCGTTTTGATCATGCCCTTCAGATGGTCTGGGATTTTATAATCAAAAGGCCTGTCTATATTTTTGGTGCTGACATCAACGATGACTTCTGCAAAATTCATGAGCGCTCTCCGGTTTGTTTTGAGAGGGCTGCGATCTCCTGAAGGATTTCAAAAGAAACATCGAGCTTAGACATAATCGGGAGTTCGCGTTTATGCCCGTCTTTGAAAAAGATTGTCACGATATTCGTATCAGCACCAAAACCGGCCCCATTTGCTTTCACATCATTTGCCACAATCAAATCAAGGTTTTTAGCGGCGAGCTTTTTACGTGCATAGTGTTCAATGTCTTGTGTTTCGGCGGCAAATCCGACCAAAATCTGCTCTTTCTTTTTCTCGCCCAATTCTTTCAAAATATCGACTGTTCTTTTCAGTTCTAAGGTCATGCCGCCGTCTTGTTTTTTCATTTTATGGTCAAATACTGTTTTCGGCGTAAAATCGGCTACCGCAGCTGTTTTAATGACTATATCGCTTGCGTCATACACAGAGAGCACAGCTTCGCGCATATCCGCAGCCGATTGAACAGGGATAAACTCAGCAAGGCCTTTAGGCTGATCAAGTGAAACAGGCCCAGAAATTAAGGTTACCCGTGCGCCGAGCTGAACAGCAGCCTCCGCTAGTGCGTAGCCCATTTTGCCCGTCGATTTATTGGTAAAAAACCGGACAGGATCAATCGCTTCCCGCGTTGGGCCGGCTGTAATGACCACATGCTTGCCTTCTAAAGGAGCGGATGTTTCTTCAGCAAAATGTTTTTCGGCCAGCTTTACGATGTTTTCCGGCTCTTCCAATCTGCCTTTTCCTACGTAACCGCATGCTAAATAGCCCTCACTTGGCTCAATAAAACGATAACCGTCCTGATAAAGAACAGAAATGTTTCGTTTGACTGCCGGGTGGTCATACATATGAACGTTCATCGCCGGCGCGATCCAAACGGGAGCCGTTGCTGCCAACAATGTTGTCGTCAGCATATCATCAGCGATGCCGTTTGCCAGTTTTCCAATCACATTAGCCGTAGCCGGCGCTACGATAATCAAGTCGGCCCAGTCTGCGGCATCAATATGAGAAATAACGCTTGGATTTTGTTCTTTAAATGTATCTGTATAGACTTCGTGGCGGCTCAATGCCTGAAATGTCAGCGGTGAAACGAATCGGCAAGCGGACTCAGTCATAATCACTTTGACATTTGCTCCTGCCTGAACCAGCTTGCTCGTTAACGCACAGGCTTTATAAACAGCGATGCCTCCGCTCACGCAAAGTAACACATTTCGATTGTTTAGCAATGAATTCTCCCCCTCTGCACTTTACAAAACCGCACGGAAAAAAATAACAACCTACATG
>NZ_JAVAXX010000193.1:0-12612 GCF_042709275.1 Bacillus sp. LR_5
GTTCATTGATTTCAGCAAATGAATGAAAGCACATGCTATTCTGTGCTTCTTATCATTATTAATATGCCTTTTGCAAACGAAAAAGTACCTCGTGAATGAATGAGTTCGTTACTAATACATAGTGTTGAACCGAGCATAATATGACACTTATTTAGCGGATATTTAAAACCAGTCAGGGTCAGCTCATGTATTTCTTCGGAAAACGGTATGAAGGAGATATATCGCTTGTTTTCATCCTTCTCAATATCATATTCACCGGGAGGGAACATTTGAATATGATTTTGTTTGTCTATCAGCCTAATTTTTATATTCGTTTTTACACCTCTGTACAGAAGCTGAATGTTGCCTAAAAAATGATCAGCTCTGCCGCCTGTAATGCCGAAGATCTGAATGATATCCGGCTGTTTTTCCAGCGCCCAATCAAGGGCGAGGTCTAAATCTGTTTGATCTTTTTCTGCTTGATACACATGGAGTGCGGGAGCGGCTTTTTGAATTCGGAGACGTTCTTGCTCTGTTATGCTGTCAAAATCTCCAAAGGCTTCATCAGGAATGATCCCGGCATCTAAAAGAGTGACGGTGCCTTTGTCAACACCGATCCAAAGGATGTGCTCAGCCATATAGCCGGTTAGATCAGGAATGAGATCTTTAGGGCCTCCCGCAACGATATTGATTGTTTTCATCTCTGATTCCTTTCTCTGCATACAGGAAAAAGAGCTTAGGCTCTGTACGCCCAGCTCTTTTTTTGCTGCTTATTTACTTCCTCTAATTTCAGAAATTGCTTTTTTGCGGTCGGACTGGCCATAAACAGCTGAACCGGCAACGAGTAAATTTGCACCCGCTTCAATAACTAACGGAGCAGTCTCCTTGTTGACGCCGCCGTCTACTTCAATTAACAGATCTTTTTTTCCTCTTTCATCCGCCATTCGCTTAACCTCTTTGATTTTAGGAAGGACGGAATGAATAAATTTCTGCCCCCCAAATCCCGGGTTCACCGTCATTAAAAGAACAAGATCAAGGTCGTCGAAAACATGCTCGATGACTTGTACAGGCGTATGCGGGTTTAGAACAACACCGGCCTTTACACCCTGCTCTTTAATAAGCTGGATGGTACGGTGCAGGTGCGGACATGCCTCAGCATGCACAGACAGGATATCTGCGCCCGCTTTCGCGAAAGCTGGGATGTAACGATCCGGCTCTTCTATCATTAAATGAACATCAAGCGGCAGATCTGTTACCGGACGGACAGCTTCTACAATCAGCGGACCGATCGTGATATTCGGGACAAAATGGCCGTCCATGACATCAATATGAATACAATCTGCTCCGCCCTTTTCTACATCTTTAATCTCATTGCCTAAAGCGGCAAAATCAGCGGAAAGAATAGATGGTGCAACCTTTATCATTATGCTAATACCTCGGCTTTCTGTCTTTAATCTCCGTCATAAATTCAACATAATGGTCATAGCGGTACTGCTTTAATTCCCCGTCTTCAACGGCTTGTTTCACCGCACATTTCGGCTCTTTTAGGTGTAAACAGCCTCTAAATTTGCATGAAGAGCTTTTTTCTCTAATATCAGGGAAGGTATAGCCCAGCTCTTCTTCCTCAATGTCTGTAAACTCAAGCGAGCTGAATCCCGGAGTATCCGCAACCAAGCCTCCGGACGTGTGAATCAGCTCCACGTGGCGAGTTGTGTGTTTCCCGCGGCCCAAATGCTCAGAAATCTCGTTTGTTTTTAAACCGAGCTCCGGACTAATCGCGTTGAGGAGCGAGGATTTTCCAACACCGGACTGACCGGCAAATACCGTTGTTTTGTCCTGAAAATGCGGGATGATGTCCGCTAAACTGTCTTGGTCCTTAGAGGAGGTGAGATACACGTCATAACCAATATTCCGGTAGTCTTCTGCATAGGCTTGAATCGCATCTTGTGTATCTTGATCTTCAATCAGATCCATTTTTGTAATGCATATAATCGGCTGAATATCATTGGCCTCAACGAGAACCAAGAAGCGGTCGAGCAATGCCGTGCTGAAAGAAGGCTGAACCGCTGAGAAAACAAGGACCGCTTGATCAACGTTGCAAATTGGCGGCCTGATCAGCTCATTGGTTCTTTCTTTAATTTCTAATAGATATCCCTCTTTGTCATTTTCAGCTTGATACACAACGTAATCACCGACAAGAGGGGTAATTTTGTTCTTTCTGAAAATGCCTCTTCCTCTGCATTGTATTACTTTATCTGAATCCTCTGATTCATCGAGTACATAGTAAAAGCCGCTTAGCGCCTTAATAATTTTGCCCTCAGGCATATTTTCCCTCCTTGTTATTCATCTTTCGGATATTCAATGGTTTTGTAGCTGACGACTTTATTGTTTACCATCACTTGATAATACCCTTTTTGGCCAGGTTCAATCTTTAGTTCGATCGTCCGTTCAGTCGGCTCTTTTATCTTAAATTCTTCGTAAGAGTCAGAGATACTGTGATCTGCATCGTCAATCGCGATTTGCACTTCAAGCTCGTCCCCTTCATTTTCTGGCTCGTAGGGGATCTCGACCTTTTCTTTTACTGTTTTCGCAGGTTTTTTCTCAGGTCCCAGAGAGAATGTCACTTCAACTTCGTTTCCCGGCTTTACTGCCGTTCCTGCTGCTGGTTTTTGTTTGACAACCTGTCCTTCTGGAACGTCATCTGAGTATGCTTCTTTTTCGATCAGCTTCAGTCCGTTGTCTTCCAGATATCCAGACGCTGCTTCTTTACTGTAAGTTTTCAAGTCTCTAAGCGTAATGTCTTCGGGCCCGATACTGACTGTGAGTTTGATTGAATCTTCACTCGGTACAAGTTCAGTCCCTGCTGACGGATTCTGTTCAATGACAGTGCCAGCGCTTTTCTCGTCATTCACTTCATTCACCGTTACATGTTTAAACCCTTGGTCCTTTAAGGCTTTTTTTGCCTGATCGACCGTTTGGCCTGTTACATCACCGATCTCTGTTTTAGCTTTTCCGGTGCTCTTATAAAGCGTGACCGTTGCGCCTTCTTTCACTGTGGAATCCGCTTTAGGATCTGTTTTTACCATCAGGCCTTCTTCGATTTTCTCATCTGAGATTTCCAAAACCTCTGAATCAACCTGCAAACCGTCTTTTTCCAAGAGGTCTGCCGCCTTTTCGTATTCCATTCCGGAGACATCAGGTATTTTGACATCTTCAGGCATAAAAAGCGACGGAAAAACGGTGACAGCGAGAATTCCAGCTGTGATGAAAACGATGCATATCGTGAGCAAAACCCACGGCCACTTTTTTCTTTTGCCGTTTTTCTTTGTTTTGTTGTCTTGGGCGGATGTCAATTCAGCTTCTTTTTCGCCAGCAGCTTTAGCGAGCTCTTCATCTTTAATGATAGGAATCGCTTTTGTCATTTCTTCATCTTCTTGAACCGTAAATCTCTTTTCATTGAGTCTGTCGGCATCAAAAGCTGTTTGGATATCTGCTTCCATGTCTTCAGCCGTTTCGTAGCGATGAAAAGGATCTTTGGCAGTTGCCTTTAGTATGATGTTTTCAACACTTTGGGGTACTGACGGATTCCACCTTCTCGCCGAAGGGGTTTCCGCCTGTAGATGCTTTAAGGCGATGCTGACTGCCGATTCTCCATCAAACGGGATACGGCCGGTTAAGAGCTCGAATAGAACGATTCCAAGCGCATAAATATCCGATTTTTTTGTTGCCAAACCGCCCCGCGCCTGTTCAGGTGATAGGTAATGGACTGATCCCAGCACAGAATTTGTATGGGTGATTGTGGTCGAACTTAGTGCTGTCGCAATTCCGAAATCCGTCACTTTGATATTTCCCATGTGGTCAATCAAAATGTTATGCGGCTTAATGTCTCTGTGAACAATCTGATTTTGATGGGCATGAGCAATGGCTGAGACAATTTGCTCCATGATGTTCAGCGCTTCTTTAGGGTGAAGCGGCCCGTTTGCTGTTATGTATTCTTTAAGCGTCATGCCCTCAACGTATTCCATGACAATATAATAAATATCATCTTCCTCGCCCAAATCGTAAATGCTGACAATATTCGGGTGATCGAGGCTTGATGCGGATTGGGCTTCTCTGCGGAAACGCCTGATAAACTCATTGTCGTTCACATAGTCAAACCGCAGGATTTTGATTGCGACTTCACGGTCTAGAATGATATCCTCAGCTAAATACACGTTGGCCATTCCCCCGCCGCCTATAACGCGGAGAATTTGGTAACGCCCGCTGATCCGCTTGCCGATTAGCACTGATCTTCACCCTCTTCAACATGTAAAGCAAGCTCCAGCAAAACTGCTGTAATGTTGTCTTCCCCGCCATTCTGATTGGCTTTGTCCACAAGCAGGTTTACTTTTTCCTGAGGAGCTGAATCGCTTTGCAGGATGTCTTTTAACTCAGTGCCTTCCACTTTATTCGTCAGTCCGTCAGAACATAGAAGCAGTTTGTCCCCAGCTTCAATGTCAAAGGAACGTGTGTCAATGCTGACTGACTGGTCTGTTCCGAGTGCCTTCGTCAACACATTTTTTCGCGGATGATGTTCGGCGTCTTCTCTGGAAATCTCTCCAGTGCGAACCAGTTCATTTACAAGCGAATGATCTTCTGTCACCTGAATGAAATCATCGTCCTGAAGCAAATAGCATCTGCTGTCACCTATATGAGCAACAGAAACCGTTTTCCCCGTAAAAAGCGCACATACAATCGTCGTCCCCATGCCTTGGCATTCTTCATGGGCTTGGGCATGATCGTATATTTTGCTGTTTACCGCAAGAATCTGTTCAATGAGCCATTCTTCACATTCCGAAGGCGCAACTGGAATCGCCTCTGCTTCATTCCATTTCTCCCCCATGGCTTTCACAGCCATCTTGCTTGCAACATCTCCAGCAAGATGGCCGCCCATGCCATCAGCGACAACCGCTAATACAAATTGATCTTTCCCCTTGAATATCCCCGCATCATCTTCATTATGCTGGCGGATTTTTCCTGTATCTGTTTTTAAGGCTGTTAACAACCCTCATCACCTCGTCTCGTCTTGACGCTCCTTCGCGCGAAGCTGACCGCAGGCTGCGTCAATGTCATGGCCTTGCTCTCTTCGGATTGTGACATTTACTCCGCGGGATTTCAGCGTTTTCTCAAAAGCAAAAATCTGATCACGCGGTGTGCGCACATAGTCCCGTTCAGGCACGTAGTTTACCGGAATCAAGTTCACGTGGCATTTAATTCCTTCCAATAAGTCAGCAAGCTCTTCAGCGTGCTCAACCTGGTCGTTTACGCCTCCGAACAGCCCGTATTCAAAACTGATACGGCGTCCCGTTTTGTTAATATAATATTTAACGGCTTCCATTAACTCAGGCAGCTTGTACGCTCTGTTAATCGGCATCAAACGGCTTCTGATTTCTGTATTCGGGGCGTGCAGAGAAATCGCAAAGTTAATCTGCATTTGCTGATCAGCGAATTCGTAAATTTTCGGGATGATTCCACTTGTAGAAACCGTAATATGGCGAGCGCCAATATTCAGGCCCTTGTCATGGTTAATGATTTTCAAGAAAGCGAGCATTTCATTAAAGTTATCAAAAGGTTCACCGATTCCCATGATCACGACAGAGCTGACGCGTTCATCCGTTTCATCCAGAGCTTTTTGAACTTTGAGTACTTGAGCGACAATTTCACCCGCTTCAAGGTTTCGTTTCAAACCCCCGAGCGTTGACGCGCAGAATGTACAGCCAATACGGCAGCCGACTTGTGTCGTTACACATACAGAATTGCCATACTCGTGTCTCATTAAAACGGTTTCGATTGTATAACCGTCATGAAGCTCGAACAAAAACTTCATCGTACCGTCTTGGGAGGTTTGCTTAACAGCCGTTTTCAGCGTTGTTAACACAAAATGAGTGCTTAATTTCTCACGCAGATCCTTTGACAGGTTTGTCATTTCTTCAAAAGAAGATACGCGTTTTTCATATAGCCATTCAAAGATCTGTGCCGCGCGGAACGGTTTCTCTCCGTTGTCTGTCAGCCATTGTTTGATTTCATCTAATTCAAAAGAATAAATAGACGGACGCTCTGTCCGCAATTCTTTTCTTGCTGTTGTTTTTTTAAGTTCTGCCATTGTTATCCCTTCTTTCTCATGCTGCAAATAAAGAAACCATCTGTTCCGAAATAATGAGGAAGGATTTGCAGCCTTCCATCCCGAACAAAGGGTCTCGCCTTTTCGGGCAGCCGCTTTTCAAGAGACAAATCGGGTTCAAAATCAGGATGTTCTTGTATAAACGCATGTATTACTTCATCATTTTCTGTCCGGTCCATTGTACACGTACTGTAGACAAGAGTGCCACCTTTTTTTACTAATGGTGCGATTTCCCTCAAGATCGACAGTTGGATTTCAGCAAGCCGTGCGCTGTCGTCAGGCTTTTTCGTGTATTTCATGTCCGGCTTTCTTCGGATCACGCCAAAACCTGAGCACGGGGCATCGACCAATATCCTGTCAAACTGTCCATTTTCAAACGTTTCTCCTGCTTGTCTCGCATCCATTGTTTTCGCGTCAATGATTGTAAGGCCAAGCCGGTCTGCCGCTTCTTTAATCAGCTTCACTTTATGTTTGTGAAGATCAAGCGATGTAACGCTTCCCTTGTTCTCCATTAATTCTCCGATATGAGCTGACTTTCCGCCGGGCGCAGCACACGCGTCAAGCACCGTTTCACCGGGCTTAGGATCAAGGGCACGGGCGACGAGCATGGAGCTCTCATCCTGGATGGAAACTTCACCGTTTTGGAAGAAATGAGTTCCAGCGATTGACCCCTTTAAGAGCTTCACCGCGTCTTCTGCGAGGTCGCCATTTTCAACTTCGATTCCCTCAGCAGCCATTTGATCAAGCAAATCCGCTCTATCTGCTTTCATTTGATTGACACGCAGTGTCTGCCTCGGCGGAATGAGATGGATGCGGCAAATCTTTTCAGCCTCATCAAATCCATAAGCATCCGTCCACTCTTTTACGAGCCATTCCGGATGACTTGTCTCTGTCGCCAACCGGCGGACAGGATCTTCAATGGCGTCAAAGGTTGGCACACCTTCGCGCTGTATGGAACGAAGCACACCGTTGACAAATGAAGCAATGCCCTTGTGTCCGCGTATTTTAGCAATCTCGACCGCTTCATGAATAGCAGCCCTGTCTGGAATTTTCTCCAGATACTCCATTTGATATAAGGATAGGCGAAGAAGCTGAATCACCCACGGCTTTACTTTTTGAGGCTTATTAATAAACGGTTTGAGCATATAATCAAGCGCGATTTTGTTTTGCAATGTCCCGTAGACAAGTTCAGTCAAAAGCCCTCTGTCCTGATCACTCAGTTCATTTGATTTAATGACCGATTTCAGGAGCAGGTTGCTGTATGCCTGGTTTTGTTCTAGTTTGATCAGCGCCTCAAGGGCGATATCACGAACACTATTTTTTTTCATTGTTTACTCCTAACTTTTCACCAGCTTCAACATGAGCGCCGCGCACAAAATCCTCGCCTTTCATGCGTTTTTTGCCGGCTGGCTGAAGTTCGGTTAATAACAGGGCCGTATCGTTACCTGTGGCAACGATAATCCCTTCCTTTTCAACCGCAACGACTGTGCCGGGCTCAGCTTTTGTTGGTGCGGGTGTTTTTTTCGACGCCCACACTTTTAAGTTTTGGCCATTTAGAGTCGTATAGGCAACAGGCCAAGGATTTAACCCGCGGACCTGGTTGTAAAGCTCTTCACCCGTTCTTGACCAATCGAGCAGCTCTTGCTCTCTTTTGATGTTAGGCGCATATGTCGCTTTCTCTTCATCCTGCTTTTCAGGTGATATGCTGCCGGCAATGACGTTTGGAACCGTTTCAGATAATAGCTTCGCGCCAGCTACGCTTAATTTATCATGCAGCGTTCCGACATTGTCGGTTTCTTCAATGTCCACTTCCACTTTTGAGATCATATCGCCGGCATCCAATTTTTCTACCATATACATAATAGTAACCCCGGTTTTTTTCTTTCCCTGCAGAATGGAGTAATGGATTGGAGCACCGCCGCGCAATTCCGGCAAAAGAGACGCGTGAACATTAATGCAGCCGTATTTCGGGCTGTCGAGAAGCTCCTTAGGCAAAATTTGTCCAAATGCTGCTGTTACAATAAGGTCAGGCTTTAATGCCAGCACTTTCTCAATTTCTTCTTTCAATCTTACTTTTTCCGGCTGAAGAACCGGGATGCCGTGACGCAGTGCCTCTTCTTTTACCGGAGGAGGAGTCAGCACTTTTTTTCTGCCCTTCGGACGGTCCGGCTGTGTGACGACCCCCACTACTTCATAACCATCCTCTATCAGGGTTCTTAAAACAGGAACTGAAAAATCCGGCGTCCCCATAAATACGATTCTCGTCATCAAATCATCCTTCCATATCCGCTAGTTCATCTTCTGTATAGTATTTACTGATTTTAGATGTAAACAGCACACCGTCTAAGTGGTCCATTTCGTGCTGCACGGCTCTCGCTAAAAAGCCTCGCGCTTCCAGAATGAACGGTTTTCCCTGACGGTTAAACGCACGTACTTTGACATAATCAGCACGTGTGACATCACCATAGACGCCAGGAAAGCTCAGGCATCCTTCAATTCCGGTTTGCTCACCGCTTTTCTCTAAAATCTCGGGATTAACGAGATCAATTCTGCCGCTGTCATCCCCGATATCTACGACAGCCACTCTTTTTAAGATGCCGATTTGCGGCGCTGCCAGTCCGACACCATCCATTTCAAGCATGGTGTCGTACATATCATCCAACAGTTTTTTTAGCTTTTTATCAAAAACAGTCACGCTTTCCGTCGGTGTTTCCAAAACCTCCGCTGGATGTGTGACGATCTTTTTTACTGCCAATTTGTTACCCTCCAAGACGTGAGATCTTACATCATCATATAAGGATTCATATCAATTGAAATCATTACATGCTTTTGTTCAATTTCTCGTTTATAATGTTCCAGTATCTTCTTCAATAAAGCGGATAACTGGGTTTCCTGTTTGTATTTTATCACGCATTGATAGCGATATCTATCTTTGATCCTGGCTATCGGCGACGCGCTTGGCCCAAGAATTTTCGTGTCAGCTCCGCAGTTTGCTTTCAAAAAGTGAGCGATTTTTTCAGCCGTAACAGCTGCTTTCGCTACTTCTTCATGAGAAACAGTCACAAGAGCCAAATAGTAATAAGGCGGATAGGATTGCTCTCTCCTGTGAGCCATTTCATGCTGATAGAACGTTTCATAATCGTGCGTCTTCGTCAGCTGGATGCTGTAATGGGACGGTGTGTACGTTTGAATGATGACATGGCCGGGTTTTTCATGCCTGCCTGCCCGGCCGCTGACTTGCGTTAACAGCTGAAATGTTTTTTCGGCCGATCTGAAATCAGGAATATGGAGTGTTGTATCAGCACTTAACACTCCGACAAGTGTGACATTCGGAAAATCAAGCCCTTTCGCAATCATTTGCGTTCCGAGAAGAATATCCGCTTTTCCTTCTCCGAAAGCTGACAATAATTTTTCATGGGCGCCTTTCCTTGAAGTCGTATCAACATCCATTCGAATCACTCTCGCATTTGGCAGCACTTTTGTCAGCTCTTCCTCCACACGCTGTGTCCCCGTCCCGAAAAAGCGGATATGCTCGCTTGCACATTCTGGACAAGTATGCGGGACAGGCTCTTCATGTCCGCAATAATGGCATTTCAGCCTTTGGCCATAACGATGATACGTCATGGAAATGTCGCAGTGCGGGCATTGCGGGACATATCCGCAATCCCTGCACATCACAAAGGAAGAATAGCCCCTTTTATTTAAAAACAGCACAGCCTGCTCGCCCTTGGCAATCGTTTCTTCAAGCTTTTCCATCAATTCAACTGAAAACATTGAGCGATTGCCGCTTCTGAGCTCCTCTCTCATATCAACAAGCGAAACCTCAGGCATCACCTGATGATTAACGCGGTGCTTCAGCGAAAGAAGCTCGTACACACCCTTTTGCGCCCGTGCATATGACTCTAATGTCGGCGTAGCGCTGCCCAGCACAACAGGACAGCTGTGATGCTCAGCCCGCTTGATCGCCACCTCTTTCGCATGATAGCGCGGCATTTCTTCTTGTTTATAAGAGGACTCATGCTCTTCATCGATGATAATCATTCCGAGATTTTCAAACGGTGCAAAAATAGCCGATCTGGCGCCGACGACAAGCCGGACTTCCTTCCGGTGGATTTTACGCCACTCATCATATTTTTCCCCTGTGGATAATCCGCTGTGCATGACTGCCACCTGAGAGCCGAAACGGCCCTTGAAGCGATTGACCATCTGTGGCGTCAGCGAGATTTCCGGTACGAGTACGATGGCTTCTTTTCCTTTCGCCAGTACTTTCTCAATTGATTGCAGATAAATCTCTGTTTTTCCGCTGCCTGTTACGCCGTGAAGAAGGAACACTTTATGTTCATCGTTGTCCAACGTCTGGCGTATTGGCTGAAAGGCAGCGCTCTGTTCGTCTGTCAGCGGGAGCGGCTCTGTTTTTTTGAATATTTTGTCCTGATAAGGATCTCTGTAAACCTCTTCATAGCTTTCCTTCAAAAGCCCCTTTTGGATAAGGGTTTTGATGGTCGCAGAGCTCGCGTCCGTTTTTTTGCACAAATCCGCTGCAGGGATTTTCACCCCTTCCGGCTCAGCGGTGAAAAAGTGAAGAATCGCCTGCTGCTTGGCTGCTTGGCGAGATAATCCCTCAGCCTGCTTGCTAAGCTCTTCTTTACTGGCATTTGCCTGAATATGCCTGACCATTTTTTTATTGGTTTTTTGCGCAACTTTATACGTCACATCAATGCTGCCTTTTTGAACATGCTTTTGAATCAGTTTCAGCGTATCGTGATCGGGTATATCCGAATACAGAAGAGTCTTTGTTTCAGAAAACAGCCGTTCCACTTGCGGTGGTAGATCGGCACCGTGTGCGATCTTTAATTCTTTTTCATATTTCGCCTTTAATGCGGCAGGCAGCATCGCTTGAAGCGCCGTTATTTTAAAAGACAGCGTTTTGTCGGACAGCCATGATGACAAATTCATAAGCTCCTCTGTCAAAACAGGTGTAAGATCTAATAAATCCTCTACCTCCTTGACAGATTTCCCCGAGAGATCAGATGCTTCTTTCACAGCTGTCACAAACCCTTGAATTTTACGGGGGCCAAACGGGACAATGACTCGCATGCCCGTTTTGATCATGCCTTTGAGATGGTCTGGGATTTTGTAATCAAAAGGCCTGTCTATATTTTTGGTGCTGACATCAACGATGACTTCGGCAAAATTCATGAGCGCTCTCCGGTTTGTTTTAAGAGGGCTGCGATTTCCTGAAGGATTTCAAAAGAAACATCAAGCTTCGACATGATCGGAAGCTTGCGTTTGCGCCCGTCTTTGAAAAAAATTGTTACGATATTCGTATCAGCACCAAAACCGGCCCCATTTGCTTTCACATCATTTGCCACTATCATATCAAGATTTTTGGCAGCGAGCTTTTTACGGGCATAGTGTTCAACGTCTTGTGTTTCAGCTGCAAATCCGATCAACAGCTGCTGCTTCTTTCTCTCGCCTAATTCTTTTAAAATATCGACCGTTCTTTCCAGTTCCAGGGTCATACCGCCGTCTTGTTTTTTCATTTTATGGTCAAATACTGTTTTCGGCGTAAAATCGGCTACCGCAGCTGTTTTGATGACAATATCACTCGAGTCATACACGGAGAGCACCGCTTCGCGCATATCCGCAGCCGATTGAACAGGGATAAACTGAGCAAGGCCTTTCGGCTGATCCAGCGAAACAGGGCCAGAGATTAAAGTTACACGTGCGCCGAGCTGGACAGCCGCCTCCGCTAATGCGTATCCCATCTTGCCCGTTGATTTATTGGTGAAAAATCGAACAGGATCAATCGCTTCCCGTGTCGGGCCAGCTGTAATGACCACATGTTTGCCTTCTAAAGGAGCGATTTTTTCTTCAGCAAAATGCTTTTCGGCTAGCTTCACGATATTTTCAGGCTCTTCCAATCTGCCTTTTCCTACGTAACCGCATGCTAAATAACCCTCGCTCGGCTCAATAAAACGATAGCCATCCTGATAAAGAACAGAGATATTTCGTTTAACTGCCGGATGGTCATACATGTGAACATTCATCGCCGGCGCGATCCACACGGGAGCCGTTGCTGCTAACAATGTTGTCGTCAGCATATCATCAGCGATACCGTTTGCCAGTTTTCCAATCACATTAGCCGTAGCCGGCGCCACGATAACCAATTCGGCCCAGTCTGCGGCATCAATATGAGAAATGACGCTTGGATTTTGTTCTTTAAATGTATCTGTATAGACTTCGTGGCGGCTCAATGCCTGAAATGTCAGCGGTGAAACGAATCGGCAAGCTGATTCAGTCATAATCACTTTGACATTTGCTCCTGCCTGAACCAGCTTGCTCGTTAACGCACAGGCTTTATAAACAGCGATGCCCCCGCTCACGCAAAGTAACACATTTCGATTGTTAAGCAATGACTTCTCCCCCTCTGCACTTTACAAAAACCGCACGGAAAAAAATAACAACCTACA
>NZ_JAVAXX010000194.1:0-12537 GCF_042709275.1 Bacillus sp. LR_5
GTCGTATCATAGGATAGTAAGTTTTACTAAACGTATATTCAATTTTATGCAAGATGAACCGATAGAAAAAATAGATTCGCCCATATTTTGATTTGCGGTTATAAAGGAGATGCTGACCATGTTTCAATATGAAGAGTTGAATAAACAGTTTATCGGCGGGAAATGGCAGGAGGGCAGCAGCCCAAATGTATTGGAAAACAAAAATCCTTATACTCAAAAAACATTCACAACATTCCGTAAAGCGACTGCTGACGATGTAGATGAAGCGTACAGGGCAGCGGCGCTGGCGAAGAAAAAATGGGATGCGGTCAATCCGTTCGAGAAAAGGACCATTTTAGAAAAAGCCGTCACGTATATCGAAGAGAACGAAGAAGCCATCATTTATTTGATTATGGAAGAGCTTGGCGGAACAAGGCTCAAAGCAGCTTTTGAAATCGGACTTGTCAAAAACATCATGAAAGAAGCGGCAACGTTCCCAATCCGCATGGAGGGAAAAATTCTTCCGTCCACAATAGATGGCAAGGAAAACAGATTATATCGCGTGCCGGCAGGTGTTGTCGGTGTCATCAGTCCGTTTAACTTCCCATTCTTTTTATCTATGAAATCAGTGGCGCCTGCACTCGGAGCCGGCAATGGCGTTGTGCTAAAGCCGCATGAGGAAACGCCGATTTGCGGCGGAACGCTGATTGCGAAAATTTTTGAGAACGCGGGAATTCCAGCGGGGCTGCTGAATGTTGTTGTCACAGACATTGCTGAAATCGGCGACAGCTTCGTTGAGCATCCAGTGCCGCGGATCATCTCATTTACCGGTTCTACGAAAGTCGGCAGCTACATCGGACAGCTTGCGATGAAGCATTTTAAAAAGCCGCTTCTTGAGCTTGGCGGAAACAGTGCCTTCATCGTACTTGAGGATGCAGATATAGAATATGCGGTCAATGCGGCGGTGTTCAGCCGATTTACACATCAAGGACAGATTTGCATGTCAGCCAACCGCGTGCTTGTTCATTCTTCTATTTATGACAAGTTCCTTGAGCTGTACCAGGCAAAAGTGGAATCGCTGAAAGTAGGCGACCCAATGGATCCTGATACGATTATCGGGCCATTAATCAACAGCAGACAGACGGACGGGCTGATGAAGACTGTTGAGCAAGCAATTGAAGAAGGCGCTGTACCAGTGAAGCTTGGCGGATTTAACGGGACGATCGTGGAACCGACGATCTTAAAAGACGTCAAACCGTTCATGAGCATTGCCAAGGAAGAGCTGTTCGGACCAGTCGTCTCCTTTATGAAGTTTGATTCAGAAGACGAAGCGGTGGATATCGCAAACGAAACCCCGTTTGGCTTGAGCGGTGCCGTACATACGTCAAATCTTGAGCGCGGCGTGGCTTTTGCGAAACGCATTGAAACGGGCATGATTCACGTCAATGACACGACCATCAATGATGAACCGAATGTAGCCTTCGGCGGTGAAAAGCAATCAGGCCTCGGCCGATTAAACGGTGAGTGGAGCCTCGAAGAATTTACAACGCTGAAATGGATTTCGGTCCAGCACGAAAAACGCAGCTTCCCTTATTAATGAAAAGGAGTGAATGGAATTGACCATAAATACGGAAAAAGAAACCGCAGATATTCTGGACGCATTTATCAAAGTAGCCCCTTATTTAAACAGCCTGGTTCAGGATGATATTACAATCGGCATTTATGATACGGAAAAACTGCTCGTGAATATACCGGCCAAAACCTTTTCGCTGAACGTAAAAGCCGGCGATCCACTGCAGGAAGGGGATATTATCACAGATGCCATCCGAAGCAATCAGAAGAAGACGAGCATGGTTCCGAAAGAATTGTTCGGCTTCCCATTGATCGCGCGTGCCATCCCGCTGCACGACGAGAATGGAAGAGTCATTGGAGGCGTCGGCCTCGGAACGAGCCTTGAGGAGTCGTCAAAGCTGCATGATGTCGCGGAAAGCTTATCAGCTGTCGTTGAACAAACAGCCGCGGCTATTTCCGACATTTCTGAATCAATTAACGGGTTTTCAACTCAAATGTCGGGCATTTCCTCTCAGGCGAAAAAAGTAAGCGAAAGCGCCGGTGAAATCGCCGATATTTCAGTAACTGTTAAAGGCATCTCTGACCAAAGCAATCTGCTCGGCTTGAACGCCGCGATCGAAGCGGCAAGAGCAGGGGAGTCCGGAAAAGGCTTCTCTGTCGTCGCAGATGAGATCAGAAAGCTAGCAACGCATTCAAAGGAAAATGTCGGCCAAATTGACCAGATTACGAAAAAAATCCACAGCCTGCTGAAAGGGCTGGAGGAATCCATTGAGTCGATTAACCAGCATACAGACGGACAAGCCGCTGCTGTTGAACAAATTTCCGCCACAATGCAGGAGATTTCAGGAAGCGCACAGCATCTTGCAAAAATGGCCGAAAAAGCGCTTGAGGAAGAGTAAAAGACCGGGGACAAATGTCCCCGGTCTTTTTCTATCCTGCATTTCCATGAAATTCGTCTGACGTTTTACTAGTTTTATTCCAGCGGCTGATTTAAAATGTACACATGAACTTACGTGAGGATTGATAGGAACCATGAGCATATTAAAAGCGGAAAATCTTTATAAAACATACGGAGATAAAACATTATTTGACCATATCTCCTTTCATATTGAAGAGAATGAGAGAATCGGATTAATCGGGCCGAACGGAACAGGAAAATCAACGCTGCTGAAAGTGATTGCCGGCTTGGAATCTACCGAAGAAGGAGAAATCACGAAATCCGGAAGCGTGCAGGTCGAATTTCTTCATCAAGACCCGGAGCTGCCTGCGGGGCAAACAGTGCTGGAGCATATCTATTCCGGTGAATCGGCTGTGATGAAAACCTTGCGTGAATATGAAAAAGCGCTGTATGAACTGGGGAAAGATCCCGAAAATGAACAGCGCCAGAAACACCTGCTGGCAGCACAAGCGAAAATGGACGCAAACAATGCATGGGATGCAAACACCCTGGCAAAAACCGTATTGTCTAAGCTGGGCGTCAACGACGTAACAAAACCGGTCAATGAGCTCTCAGGCGGCCAGAAAAAACGGGTAGCCATTGCCAAAAACTTAATTCAGCCCGCTGATCTGCTCATTTTGGACGAGCCGACAAACCATTTGGATAATGAAACGATTGAGTGGCTTGAAGGGTATTTAAGCCAATATCCCGGCGCCGTCATGCTGGTGACGCACGATAGATATTTCTTAAACCGTGTCACCAACCGCATTTATGAGCTTGAAAGAGGCAGCCTCTACACGTACAAAGGCAACTATGAAGTGTTTTTAGAAAAACGCGCGGAACGGGAAGCGCAGGCTGAGCAAAAGGAAACGAAGCGGCAAAACCTGCTGCGCCGCGAGCTGGCCTGGCTCAGACGAGGAGCGAAAGCCCGCTCCACAAAACAAAAGGCGAGAATTGACCGGGTAGAGACGCTTAAAGAGCAGAAAGGCCCTCAGTCATCAGGTTCACTCGATTTTGCCATTGGCTCGCACCGTCTCGGAAAACAGGTTATTGAAGCGGAGAACGTCATGATCGCTTATGACGGCCGCATGCTCGTCGACCGTTTTAATGAACTTGTCATACCAGGTGAACGGATCGGGATCATCGGGCCAAACGGCATCGGGAAAACAACGCTGTTAAATGCCCTTGCCGGCCGTCATACGCCGGACGGAGGCGATATTACGATCGGACAGACGGTCAGAATCGGCTACTATACTCAGGATCATAGTGAAATGAACGGTGAGTTAAAGGTCATTGACTATATAAAAGAAACGGCGGAGGTCGTAAAAACGGCAGATGGCGATATGATTACAGCTGAACAAATGCTCGAGCGTTTCCTCTTCCCGCGTTCGATGCAGCAGACGTATATCCGCAAGCTGTCCGGCGGGGAAAAACGCCGTTTATACTTGCTTCAGGTTCTCATGCAGGAGCCGAATGTCCTGTTTCTCGATGAGCCGACGAACGATTTGGATACTGAAACATTAAGCGTTCTTGAGGATTATATTGACCAGTTCCCTGGCGTTGTCATCACCGTATCCCATGACCGCTATTTCCTTGACCGCGTCGTCGACCGTTTGATTGTATTTGAAGGAAATGGCGTCATTTCCCGCTTTCAAGGCTCCTACAGCGACTATATGGAGGAGTCAAAAGCGAAAAAAGCGGCCCCAAAACCGGCAGCTGAGGAAAAAACGGCTGAAGCCGAGCCGAAGAAAAAACGGAAAAAGCTTTCTTACAAAGACCAGCTGGAATGGGACGGCATCGAAGATAAAATTGCCCAGCTGGAAGAAAAGCATGAACAGCTCGAAGCTGACATCGCCGCAGCAGGCAGTGATTTTGGCAAAATCCAAGAGCTGATGGCCGAGCAGGCGAAAACTGCGGAAGAGCTTGAGGCTGCGATGGACCGCTGGACAGAATTGTCCCTCATGATTGAAGAACTGGAAAGCTAAAAAGCGTGGCCGCAGCAGGCCGCGCTTTTTTTCACATAATGGACAAAAACGAATCGGCCTGCTTATGTTAGGATAAAATTGTGTGTCAGCGGCACATGGAAAACTAACGGAGATGATGAAGTATGACATGGGCGATCGTGATGTTAATTCTCATGAGTCTGGTGAAAATCGTATTAACCTGTCTTCCTACAGGCGTCATAGAATGGCTGCTCGGCAAATTTGAAGTGCACGCCAAGCTGAGTGACGAAAATGCGAGTCTCTCTCTAGATGGAAAACGCCTCGAGGGTGCAGAGAAGCAGAAAGTGATTGATCAATTTAACGAAGCTATCTTCCTGGAAAAATATTATATCTATCCAGGTGATGAAGAGCGTTATTTACATCCGGAAAACGGCGGCACGCCGCTGGTGATAGATACAAAAAAAGGAAAAAAAGACGTGAAGCTGTTCGTGTACCGCTACGACGACCATATCGACGTCGTGAAACAGTACAAGAAGAAAGTGATCGCGTATCGAGTGCTTTCTGAAAGCCTTCAAAAAGAGTCTCTGTCAGTGGCGGGAAGTTTAGCTTAAACAGGAAAGTGAAAGACGGGTGCTTTATGCTGCTCGTCTTTTTTATTGTTTTTTAAAACTTAACGTTTACGTTAAGGTTCAAAAGGTGTATAATGGTAACAGAAACGGCGAAGGGGGATTTACCTTGGAATGGATGAAGATTGATCAAGTGGCCAAAAGAAGCGGACTGACAAAGCGGACCATCCGGTTTTATGAAGAAATCGGCTTGATTCCGGCGCCGAAACGGACAGACGGCGGTGTAAGGCTTTATTCAGAGGATGATATGGAGGAGCTTGAGAAAGTCATCAGCACAAAAGAGGTGCTCGGTTTTTCCCTTCAGGAGCTTCAGCATTTCATGGAAACCAGCCGCCAGCTAGAGTTAAACAAAGAGGGGTATTTGTTGTCACTGGATCCTAAGGAACGGAAAGAAAAACTGGAGGAAATTCAGGAAACCCTGAATCACCAGCTGAGTTTGATTGATGAGAAAATCCGCACATTCCAAAGCTTTAAAGAACGCCTGCAAGGCATGAAAGGCAAAGCGGAACGCGCCATTCAATCAATCGAATGAAAAGTTTGTTAAACGCTATTTTTGTAGCGTTTCTTTTAATGGAATAAAGATGGAGGTTAGGTCAAATGGATAAGACAACACAAGTGAATCAGAAAACGGGTTTGCTCAGCCAGCCAAAAGCGGTATGGGCTGTCGCGTTTGCCTGTGTGATTTCCTTTATGGGAATCGGGCTGGTCGATCCAATTCTTCCGGCCATTGCCGCACAACTACATGCTTCACCTAGTGAAGTATCACTCTTGTTTACAAGTTATTTGCTTGTAACCGGATTTATGATGTTTTTCTCAGGAGCCATTTCCAGCCGCATCGGCGCGAAATGGACATTAATTCTCGGACTTATTTTTATTATTGTGTTTGCGGGGCTTGGCGGCAGCTCAAGCTCAATCGCTCAGTTAGTCGGCTATCGCGGCGGCTGGGGATTAGGGAATGCTTTGTTTATTTCAACAGCGCTTGCGGTCATCGTTGGTGTATCAGTCGGAGGAAGCGCCCAAGCGATTATTTTGTATGAGGCTGCGCTCGGTCTCGGGATTTCTGTCGGGCCGCTTGCAGGCGGAGAGCTTGGAAGCATTTCATGGCGTGCACCGTTTTTTGGAGTATCTGTCCTGATGTTTATTGCGTTAATCGCGATTTCTTTCATGCTTCCGAAGCTGCCGAAACCGGCGAAACGCGTCGGTGTGTTTGATGCGATGAAGGCACTCAAATATAAAGGCCTGCTGACAATGGCGGTATCGGCATTCCTATACAACTTTGGATTTTTTATTTTGCTAGCTTATTCTCCGTTCGTACTGGATTTAGATGAACACGGTCTTGGATATGTCTTCTTCGGCTGGGGCCTTCTGCTGGCGATTACGTCAGTCTTTACGGCGCCGCTCGTGCACAAAGCGCTGGGCACAGTGCGTTCGCTCGTCGTTCTCTTTATCGCCTTTGCGGCCATTCTCGTTATTATGGGGATCTGGACAGACCATCAGACTTTGATTATTACATGTATCGTTGTCGCCGGTGCTGTCCTCGGTATGGTGAATACGATCATGACAACCGCTGTGATGGGTTCTGCGCCGGTTGAACGTTCAATCGCGTCTTCAGCCTACAGCTCAGTCCGCTTCATCGGCGGCGCGCTCGCTCCGTGGATTGCGGGAATGCTGTCAGAACACTTTACTGCAAGCACACCATACACAGTAGGCGGAATCGTCGTTTTTGTCGGCATGCTTGTCCTTCTCATGGGACGTAAACATCTTGCTGGAATTAAGGCGGGGCATTAATAACGAAAGACACTGCGCATATGCAGTGTCTTTTTTTATCGTGGAATCTTCCCACTACTACCGTATTGTAGTAATTTCCGTCAGAAAGCAATTTCTCCTTTTTTAAGATTCCTTCTGCTTCAAATCCGTATGTTTTATATAGTGAAAGGACGTTGGTATACGGCCAAGAGAGACTGCTGTAAAAGATGTTTCTTGATGCCATAGCCCCAAAATTCTTTTAACACGCATATCCATCAATTTTCCAATGTTAAAGCAGACAGCTTATATGCATCCTCTGCACGAGCTGATCAAATAATGTATTGAAGTTCATCTATATTGAATTCTTTTTTTGCCGTTGATCATGTTAGTACCCTTTACGGTCAGTATGTATTATTCGTTATAATGGCATCGTAATCGAATTGGTGCAGGAAAGGAAAGTCTTTATGACACAATTTTACTATTTAACAGCTAAAGCCCCTTTAGAACCCGGTTTTTTCGGTCAGCAAGAACGGCGTTCGCGGAAAGGGCATCCGCTACGGTCAGGCATTGATGCGGCTGGGATTTATCTTGTAGGAGCTGAGAATGTGTCCGTTCATTTACAATTGCCATTTCAAGTGATGGTTCATGCTGTAGAGGGGACGTTTGCCATGAAGGCAAAGCCTGACGAATATGATCAGAAATGTTTAGAAACGCTCTATCAATACATACACAGCGTCATGAAAAACAGCTTTTCTGTAGAGTGGTCACCGCTTGTCTGCCAAAAGAGGGCTTGACACTTGATGAATTCACATCTCCATTGCAGCTCATTTTAAAAGACAGAGAGCTTTTGAGAATCGTTCAGAAAAAATGGCAGTAAAAAACCCGCCCTTTAGCAGGCGGGTTTTTTTATAAATTAAAGCACTTTCGTCGTCCAAGACTCGCAGTTCCACGTTTCTGTCGCAATATCCATATAAAAGTCTGGCTCGTGGGAAATGAGCAGAATGGAGCCTTTATATTCTTTCAGGGCGCGCTTGAGCTCTTCCTTGGCATCGACATCCAAGTGGTTTGTCGGCTCATCGAGCACCAGCAGGTTTGTTTCTGAGTTGATTAGCTTGCACAATCTGACTTTCGCTTTTTCGCCTCCGCTTAATACGGAGACGCGGCTTTCGATATGCTTTGTCGTCAGTCCGCATTTTGCCAGAGCGGCACGGATTTCATACTGCGTATAAGAAGGGAATTCGCTCCATACTTCTTCGATGCACGTATTGTTGTTTGTTTCCTTGACCTCTTGCTCGAAATAGCCGGTATAGATGTGCTCACCGCGTTCTACAGAGCCTTCGAGCGGCTGGATTTCACCAAGCAAACTTTTCAGCAACGTCGTTTTTCCGATCCCGTTTGCGCCGTAAAGGGCGATTTTTTGGCCGCGCTCCATGCGGAGGTTGAGCGGACGGGACAGCGGGGAATCGTAACCGATCACGAGGTCCTTCGTTTCAAAAATCAGCTTGCCTGACGTTCTCGCCGGCTTAAAGTGGAATTCCGGCTTTGGCTTTTCTGCCGCAAGCTCGATCATATCCATCTTATCGAGTTTCTTTTGGCGGGACATCGCCATGTTTCTCGTGCTGACGCGCGCTTTGTTGCGGGCGACGAAATCCTTCAGCTCTGCGACTTCCTGCTGCTGCTTTTTGTAGGCCGCTTCAAGCTGCTGTTTCTTCACCTCGTAGACTTCCATAAACTGATGGTAGTCGCCGACATAGCGTGTCAGCTCTTGATTTTCAACGTGATAAATCAGGTTGATGACACTGTTTAAGAACGGAATATCGTGGGAAATCAAGATGAACGCGTTCTCGTATTCCTGCAGGTAGCGTTTCAGCCATTCAATATGCTGTTCATCAAGATAGTTGGTCGGCTCATCGAGAAGCAGAATTTCCGGCTTTTCAAGGAGCAGCTTAGCGAGAAGGACCTTTGTGCGCTGTCCGCCGCTCAAATCGGTGACATCTCGCTCTAAACCGATATCGCTCAAACCGAGACCGCGGGCAATTTCCTCCACCTTGGAATCAATGACATAAAAATCATTGTTTGTCAGCGCGTCTTGAATGACGCCGACTTCTTCAAGCAGCTTCTCGAGCTCATCGGGATCAGCCTCGCCCATTTTGTTGTATATCTCGTTCATTTCCTCTTCCATCGCAAATAAATAATGGAATGCGTCTTTCAGGACGTCGCGAATAGATTTTCCTTTTTCCAGCACGGTATGCTGATCAAGGTATCCGACACGGACGTTTTTTGACCACTCGACTTTTCCCTCATCAGGTTCAAGCTTTCCGGTAATAATATTCATGAAGGTTGACTTTCCTTCACCGTTTGCGCCGATCAAGCCGACGTGCTCGCCTTTTAACAGGCGGAAGGAAACGTTATTAAAAATGGCCCGGTCCCCGAAGCCGTGGCTTAAATCCTTTACAGATAAAATACTCATGTTTACACCTCTATCGTTATCAAACACGCACAATCGGCGTGTAATATTCACCCTTTTGATTATAAAGGAGGATTCGGAATGTTGAAAGGTATAGGAAAGAAAAAGAAAAATTGCGTTCCGGGCGAGGTTTTGAGATACTATGGAATAGATTTCAGGAATTGAGGAGAACAAAATGACGCAAACTTGGCCATTTTTACATAATGCACAATCATTTATACAAGAGAATTGGAATGCTTCCGGCTTTCAAACGCCAACCCCTGTTCAAGAGCAGGCAGCCCAGCTGATCATGGACGGAAAGGATGTCATTGCAGAATCGCCGACAGGCACAGGGAAGACGCTGGCGTATGCGCTGCCGGTCTTGGAGCGGATCAAACCAGAGCAAAAGCATCCGCAGGCGGTGATTTTAGCGCCTTCCCGTGAGCTGGTGATGCAGATTTTTCAGGTGATTCAGGATTGGAAAGCGGGCTCAGAGCTGCGCGCGGCTTCCTTAATCGGCGGGGCGAATGTGAAGAAGCAGGTCGAAAAGCTAAAGAAACATCCGCATATCATTGTCGGCACGCCAGGCAGGGTATTTGAACTGATTAAAGCAAAGAAACTCAAAATGCATGAAGTGAAAACGATTGTACTTGATGAAGCGGATCAGCTTATCCTGCCGGAGCATCGCGAGACGATCAAACAAATTATTAAAACGACATTAAGAGACCGCCAGCTTCTATGTTTCTCTGCCACGCTTAAAAAGGAAACAGAGGATGTGCTCCGCGAATTGGCGCAAGAGCCTGAGGTGTTGAAGGTGCAGCGAAGCAAGGCAGAGGCAGGGAAAGTGAAGCATCAATATCTCATTTGTGACCAGCGTGACAAAGTAAAGCTGCTGCAAAAGCTGTCAAGGCTTGAAGGCATGCAGGCACTCGTATTTGTGAGAGACATTGGCAACCTGAGTGTATATGCGGAAAAGCTGGCATATCACCACGTTGAACTCGGCGTTTTGCACAGCGAAGCGAAAAAAATGGAGCGGGCGAAAATCATTGCCGCATTCGAAAACGGAGAGTTTCCTCTTTTATTGGCGACTGACATTGCCGCACGCGGTTTAGACATTGAAAACCTGCCATACGTGATTCATGCTGATATTCCAGATGAAGATGGCTATGTCCACAGATCAGGACGAACAGGCCGGGCCGGAAAAGAAGGCAACGTGCTGAGCCTTGTGACAAAATTGGAGGAATCAAAGCTGAAAAAAATGGCGAAGAAGCTTGGTGTTGAGCTGAGTGAAGCTGTGTATGCAGGCGGAAAACTGAAGACGAAATAAAAAGGAGGGCGGAAAGCCCTTTTTTTGTTGTGAAATAATAGAAAAGATTTTGCGCAGAGGTGGGAAAATGGCTTCAATAGACAGGTTTCAAGTAATGCAGGAGCCAGAGCTGAAAATACTTGAACACTGGTTTGAGAATGAGGATACCAGACGGAGAATGGATGGGATGCTGCCATTAGATGAGTGGTACGCACGAGTAAATAAAGATAAACACGATACTGTCATCATGGCGTATGATGGACAGCTGCCGGCAGGGATGGTCGTTATTGAGTTCGGAGAGGAGCGGACGTATATTGGATTGATCGTCAATCCTTTGTACCGGCTTCAAGGGTACGGAAAACGGATACTGCAAAAGCTGATGACCGAACCTGATTTTACTAGCGTGCGAGAATGGGTGGCATGCATTGAAGAAGACAATCGAATCAGTTTAGCTTGCTTTCAAGCAGCAGGATTCACTTTAGAAGACACGGAACCTGATGAAGATGGTTTTCTTACGCTGATTCTTCGCAACTGATCTCATCGAAACACAAAAGGAGGGCAAAAAGCCCTCCCGTTTTCATCTTCATTCAGCTCGGATCACTGACCTTGATCAGCTGTTTCCCTTTATTTTCTCCCTTAAATAAACCGAGAAACGCGTCAGGAATGTTTTCGAAGCCTTCTGTGATGGTTTCCTCGTAATGGAGTTTACCAGCATTCAGCCATTCGGCCAGCTGTTTTGCTCCCTCAGAAAAACGATCGGAGTAGTCGCTTACGATAAAGCCTTGCATCAGCGACTTCGTTTTAATGAGTTTTGATTGGACACGAGGGCCCATGTCATCTGCTTCGCTTTTTGCGTTATAGGAAGAAATGGCGCCGCACACCGGAATGCGGGCAAATTCATTGAGCAGATTCATCACCGCGTCTGAAATCGGTCCGCCGACATTGTCAAAATACACATCGACACCGTCAGGACAAGCGTTTTGAAGCGCTTTTTGGATATCATCCGCTGTTTTGTAATTGATGGCTTCGTCAAACTGAAGCTCCTGTTTTAAATAGTCGATTTTTTCATCAGAGCCCGCGATGCCGACGACTCGCGCGCCTTTGATTTTGGCAATTTGCCCGACTGTTGAACCGACGGCTCCAGCAGCTCCGGAGACAACCACGGTTTCGCCTTCCTTCGGGCGTCCGATGTCCAGCAATCCGAAGTATGCTGTTAAGCCGGTCATTCCCAAAATGCCGAGATAGGCCGAAGCGGGAGCAAGGCTTGTATCAATTTTTCGCAAGGCAGACTCGCTCACAGCGGAAAATTCCTGCCAGCTGAGATTTCCGATGGCGATATCGCCTTTTTTCAGATGATTCCCGTCTGACACAACTTCAGCGATAACCCCGCCAGAAAGCGCTTTATCCAAGGCGAACGGCTCAACATATGACTTCGTATCCTGCATACGGCCGCGCATATAAGGGTCAACCGATACATAAAGCGTTTTGACAAGCACTTCCCCTTGCTTGGGTTCAGGAACCGGTATGGTTTCAAAGCGAAAGTCTTCATGAACAGGAATACCTTGTGGACGTCTTGCTAATTGAATTTGCTGCTGAGATGCTGTCATTTTCATCCTCCTATCACTTGGTTGACACCACTGTAACATGGACAGGAGAGGAAATACAAAAGGTAAGCTGGCATACAAAAAAGGTTATAGATGAGCTTATGCTTTCTACAAGCTCTTTTGTTTTAAAAGTTCTCTTTAGTCATTTATCATTATTAGAAAACAGAACAGAAAAAGAGCTCCTGTACACCTAGCTAAGATTGGCTAGTGTGTATGTCGATTCTTTTTCATATTCTTGCAAGCATCTGCGAGGGGGAGCTTAGTCGTTCACATTTTGCTTTCGCATCAATCTGCAATAGCAAAGTCTATGCGATTTTTTTACATCAGCAAAGATTTGTTCAATTTTTTCCTTTTATGCCGAGTTTTTCTGAAACAGAT
>NZ_JAVAXX010000195.1:0-12461 GCF_042709275.1 Bacillus sp. LR_5
CGCTATCGCCCGCGGAATCAAAGACGCTGTATCTAGTGAAATGACAAAATGGTTTAATACAAATTACCATTACATCGTTCCGGAATATGACGAGAGCATTGAGTTCCGTCTGACAAGAAACAAACAACTCGAAGATTATCGCCGGATCAAACAGGAGTACGGTGTGGAAACAAAGCCTGTGATTGTCGGCCCTTATACGTTCGTTACGCTTGCTAAAGGCTATGAACCGTCTGAAGCAAAAGCGATCCAAAAACGCCTTGTGCCATTATATGTACAGCTTTTGAAAGAGCTTGAAGAAGAAGGCGTAAAATGGGTTCAAATCGATGAGCCGGCGCTCGTTACTGCCTCTAGTGAAGATGTCCGCGGCGCAAAAGAATTATTTGAAAGCATTACAAGTGAGCTTTCATCCTTGAATGTGCTTTTGCAGACGTATTTTGATTCTGTTGATGCTTATGAAGAGCTGATCTCTTACCCGGTTCAGGGAATTGGCCTTGATTTCGTTCACGACAAAGGCAGAAACCTGGAACAGCTTAAAACACATGGCTTTCCGACAGACAAAGTGCTGGCAGCCGGCGTTATCGACGGACGCAACATTTGGAAAGCGGACCTTGAAGAGCGTCTCGATGCCGTTCTTGATATTCTCAGCATTGCAAAAGTTGATGAACTGTGGATTCAGCCTTCCAGCAGCCTGCTGCATGTTCCAGTAGCGAAACACCCTGATGAGCATTTGGAAAAAGACCTATTGAACGGATTATCCTACGCAAAAGAGAAGCTGGCCGAGCTGACAGCTTTGAAAGAAGGTTTAGTATCAGGAAAAGCGGCGATCAGCGAAGAGATTCAGCAGGCTAAGGCTGATATCCAGGCGCTTAAACAGTTTGCAACAGGCGCCAATTCTGAACAAAAGAAAGAGCTTGAGCAATTAACTGATAAAGACTTCAAGCGTCCGATTCCGTTTGAAGAACGTTTAGCCCTGCAAAATGAATCTCTCGGCCTTCCGCTTTTGCCGACGACAACGATCGGCAGCTTCCCGCAGTCTGCTGAAGTGCGGAGCGCACGCCAAAAATGGCGGAAAGCTGAGTGGTCCGATGAACAGTATCAAAACTTTATCAATGCGGAAACAAAAAGATGGATTGATATTCAGGAAGAATTGGAGCTTGATGTCCTTGTTCACGGCGAATTTGAACGGACAGACATGGTCGAATACTTCGGTGAAAAGCTGGCCGGTTTCGCCTTCACTAAATATGCCTGGGTTCAATCATACGGCTCACGCTGTGTCCGCCCGCCAGTCATTTACGGAGATGTTGAATTTATTGAACCGATGACAGTGAAAGACACAGTCTACGCACAGTCATTGACTTCCAAGCATGTGAAAGGAATGCTGACGGGCCCGGTTACAATCTTAAACTGGTCTTTCCCTCGAAACGACATCTCGAGGAAAGAAATCGCCTTCCAAATCGGGCTTGCCCTTCGCAAAGAAGTTAAAGCGCTTGAAGACGCAGGCATTCAAATCATTCAAGTTGATGAACCAGCGCTGCGCGAAGGCCTTCCATTGAAAACACGCGATTGGGATGAGTATTTGACTTGGGCGGCAGAAGCATTCAGATTAACCACTTCTTCCGTGAAAAACGAGACACAGATTCATACACATATGTGCTACAGCAACTTCGAAGATATCGTTGATACAATCAATGATCTTGATGCCGATGTGATTACAATCGAACATAGCAGAAGCCATGGAGGATTTTTAGATTATTTAAAAAACCACCCGTATTTGAAAGGGCTTGGCCTTGGTGTATATGACATTCACAGCCCTCGTGTGCCGTCAACTGAAGAAATGTACAATATTATCGTTGATGCGCTTGCCGTCTGTCCGACTGACCGCTTCTGGGTAAATCCGGACTGCGGATTGAAAACAAGACAGCAGGAAGAAACGGTTGCAGCATTGAAAAACATGGTTGAAGCTGCAAAACAGGCAAGAGCACAGCAGACACAGCTAGTATAATTTGAAAAAACCATCTGCATTTGGCAGATGGTTTTTTTCTATAATACAGCCACAATCGGTTTCTTATTTAGCAAATCCCCCAAATACTTTGTTTATTTTGCACTTTTTTAAGAATGTTCTTTGCATTCTTTTCGGCTATACTAATAACACTCTATTGACAGGAGGGATTGGGATGAATCATGAAACGTTCTTAAAACGGGCTGTCACTCTCGCATGTGAAGGAGTGAATGCAGGAATCGGCGGGCCTTTTGGAGCCGTTATCGTGAAAGACGGAGCCATTATCGCAGAGGGACAGAACAACGTCACAACAAGCAATGATCCGACTGCCCACGCGGAAGTCACAGCTATTCGGAAAGCCTGTAAGGTGCTAGGAGCCTACCAGCTTGATGACTGCATTTTGTATACGAGCTGTGAACCATGCCCAATGTGCTTGGGCGCCATCTACTGGGCCCGGCCTAAAGCCGTTTTCTATGCAGCTGAGCACACAGACGCTGCCGAAGCCGGGTTTGATGATTCATTCATTTATAAAGAAATTGATAAACCTGCTGAAGAAAGAACGATCCCCTTTTATCAAGTGACACTAACAGAGCATTTATCCCCGTTTCAAGCATGGCGGAACTTCGCCAATAAGAAAGAATATTAAAAGGATCAGGCATGCGCGGCCTGGTCCTTGTTATTTCTCCAAGTAGCCGCTATGCCCTGTGCAAATACAAAACAGCATATACGCGCAATTCAGCACGGCAGACACCGTGCCAGCCACCCCCTTCATCTGTAACTTTTGGTTTAAAGGCATGCTTCAAACGCTTCTCTGACGTTTTATCAAAAATCTGTGCCCGCCCCGCATGCTCCGACACCAAAAAAACATCCTGAGAACACTCAGGATGCCGGTCATTATTTTAATTCTAGTTTTACATCAACATTTCCTCTGGTTGCCTTTGAGTAAGGACAGAATTCATGAGCGGCGTTGACAAGCTCTTGTGCCTTTTCCCGATCTAAATCTTTCGTGTTCACAACAAGTGTGACACCGATTTTAAACCCGCCGTCGCTCTCATCCTTCATGAGGCTGACCTGCCCTTCAATCTCCGAATCAATTTCGATATTCTGCTCTTTAGCTACGTGTTCGAGCGCGCCGCCGAAGCATGCAGCATACCCTGCCGCAAAGAGCTGTTCCGGATTTGTGCCGGTTTGTCCTTCTTTTTTGGCATTTGGCATGACAATATCAAAATCAAGAACACCGTCATCTGATGTAATATGTCCTGCTCGTCCGCCTCGCGCGGTTACTTTTGCTGTAAATAGTGCCATATTTCCCAACCTCCTTATTTGTATCTAGTTGTTATATTTCCCTTTCTAATCTTTTTAAACATGCTATGTTTGCCGAGAATAGGAAAAGTGAGGTTTTTCAGATACAATAGAATCGAATGACAAAAAAGAGTTGGTGAACAAAATGGAAAATAAATTTGATCATATGAAATTGGAGAATCAGCTATGTTTTTTGCTATATGCAAGTTCGCGGGAAATGACAAAGCAATACAAGCCGCTGCTTGATAAGCTGAATATAACATACCCTCAATATTTGGCTTTGCTTTTGTTATGGGAACATGAAACGCTTACTGTCAAAAAAATGGGCGAACAGCTGTATTTAGATTCAGGGACGCTCACTCCGATGCTTAAACGAATGGAACAACAGGGTTTGATTACGAGAAAAAGATCTGAAGAGGATGAGCGATCCGTGTTGATCAGCCTGACAGAGGACGGAGCGTTATTAAAAGAAAAAGCGGTTGACATTCCAGAGACAATTCTGGGGCTCTCAAAGCAGTCTGGGGAGGATCTCAAACAGTTAAAATCCGCTCTATATACATTGCTGGAAACACTTCATCAAAAAAATTGAGGATGCCTTGTACAGGCATCCTCTTTTTATTTATTCAGCAACTTCAAGTGTCACATCAATATTTCCGGAGGTTGCTTTTGAGTACGGGCAGACGCCGTGCGCTTTTTTCACAAGCGCCTCCAATTCTGATGCACTGACTCCTTCTCCTTTTACTTGCAGCGTCACACCCAGCTTATAGCCCTGGTCCGCTTCATCCTTTAACAGGCTAACATTCGCTGTAACCTCTGTCTCTACTTTTACCCGTTCTGTTCTTGCGACAAGCTGCAGGGCGCTGTCAAAGCAAGCTGCATAACCTGCTGCAAACAGCTGCTCTGGATTTGTCGCTTTTTCTAATTTCTTGGCTCTCGGTGTCCCCGGCATTGCGACATCAAGCTCAAGAACGCGGTCTGATGAAATGACCTTTCCTTCTCTTCCTCCTACCGCTGAAACAGTTGCTGTAAATAATGGCTGACTCATTTTTCATTCCTCCAATACGTTTTATACAATTAAATTGTACACAATTAAGTTTGAAATGTCAATTTTTCTCGTATAAAAAAGCTTATCTCGTTACGAGATAAGCTTTTTCATTGAACATTGCCCTGCTATTCACGGATTTGCCCAGTTCCTTTAATGATGTATTTTGTAGAAGTCAGTGCAGGAAGCCCCATCGGTCCTCTTGCATGAAGCTTTTGCGTGCTGATGCCGATTTCGGCTCCGTAGCCGAATTCAAAGCCGTCGGTAAAGCGGGTTGACGCGTTATGATAGACAGCGGCAGCATCGACAGCCGTTTGAAAATATGCCGCGTTTTTGTCATTTTCAGTTAAAATCGCTTCAGAATGATTGGTGCCGTATTGTTGGATATGCTTCACAGCTTCTTGGACGTTTTCAACCGTCTTTACACTGAGGACAGGCGCTAAAAATTCGGTTTCCCAATCTTCTTTTGATGCTTGTTTGCTTGAAGGATGAAGTTCACACACCAATTCATCACCCCGAATTTCAACTCCCGCGTTTTCCAGCTGGTCCAGCAATTCTTTCCCGTGCTGTCTTGCCCAAGCCTTGTGAATCAGCAATGATTCAATCGCGTTGCATACGGAAGGGCGCTGCGTTTTGGCATTTACGACAACCTTTTCTGCCATTTGCGGTTTGGCTGTTTCGTCAATGAATATGTGGCAGTTTCCTGCTCCCGTTTCTAATACAGGAACTGTTGATTCTCTCACAACGAGATCAATCAGTTTCTTGCCTCCGCGCGGAATCAATACGTCTAAACCATCATTTAACGTAAAGAGCTCTTTTGCTGTCTCTCTGCTCGTATCCTCAATCAGCTGCACAGCGTGAATCGGAAGCGCTGATTGCTCAAGTGCTCTGTGAATGACACTGACGAGCGCTTTGTTGCTGTGGATGGCTGAGGAGCTTCCCCGCAGAACAACCGCGTTCCCTGTCTTCAGGCAAAGGGTAGCCGCATCAACTGTGACGTTTGGCCTCGCCTCATAAATCATTCCTACGACACCAAGCGGCACACGGATTTTTTCAATAAACAGGCCGTTTTCTTTTTCAATCGTTTCAAGAGAGTCGCCGATTGGGTCCGCTAAGTCGATTAAGAGCTCCACCGCGTCCGCGATATCGCGTATACGTTTCTCATCCAATGTGAGACGGTCAATGATGTCCGGTGTTAAACCATTCTCTTTTCCGTTCACAATGTCTTTTGCATTCTCCGCCAAGAGAAAATCCAGTTCTTTGCGGAGTCCGTTTGCAATGAGGCTGAGCGCCTCATCCTTCTCGGCTGTTGTTTTCATGATCATTTCGGCTGCTGCTTCTTTCGCCAGCTTCGCTTTTACAGAAACTTCACTCATTTTTCCGCCTCCTAGTCTTTTACATTGACCCAGTCATTCCTATGAATAACCTCAAACGTTTTCTCAAAATCAAGTTCGTCACTGCGTTTGCCTTTAGCCTCCATAATCTCCTCGGAGGAGTAATGAGTTTGGCCTTTGCCGATCACGCCGCCCGGTCCCCTGACTTCCACAACCGCCCCTTTCGGAAAGCTTCCGTTCACACCCACAACGCCAGCGGGCAAAAGGCTGCTTCCATTATGGATCATCGCCTCCTCGGCACCCGCATCAATGATAATTTCTCCCGATATCGGCGAGTGGAACTGAATCCACTGCCTTGTGTTGTTAACCGAAGATAGTTCTTTGTCTCCGATATAAGTGCCGTCTCCCCTGCCGTCCAAAATGTCCGCAAGTTTTTGCTCTCCGCTGCCTGTTCCAATGAATACTTTCACTCCCAGAGACAGCGCGGTTTGTGCGGCTAACAGCTTTGATTTCATTCCGCCGGTGCCGACCTTTGATCCAGCTGAACCTGCATATCCAAGCAATTCAGGCGTGATCTCCGGCAAATAATCAAATCGTTTCGCCTCAGGATTTTCATTTGGATTGGCATCATACAGCCCGTTAATGTCGGTGAGAATCATGAGCTGGTCCGCGTGAATCAATCCGCTGACTAACGCAGAAAGCATATCATTATCTCCGAATGTCAATTCTTCAACAGATGTAGAATCGTTCTCGTTGATAATCGGAATGACGCCGCGTTCCAATAATTCCATTATCGTAGCATACGCGTTTCGGTACCGTTCTCTTTTCGAAAAATCATTTCTCGTTAAAAGGATTTGTCCCGGAGTTAATGAGTATTGTTTAAATTGATTCATATATTGCTGCATTAACAGTGTTTGTCCGACCGCGGCCGCCGCCTGTTTTCCTTTGATGGTAACGGGACGGGACGGATAACCGAGGCTGGAAAACCCCGCCGCTACGGCACCCGAGGTAATCAGAATCATTTCATGCCCCGCTTTTTTTAACACGGAAATCGCCTGAACATGCTCTCTGATTTTTGCCTCATCAATGCTTCCTTTGCTATTCGTGAGCGAACTGCTTCCTATTTTCACTACTATTCTTTGTTTTTTCATTTATTCTCCTCCGCGGCTCTTCTACAATAAAAAAACCCATTTCATCCTGATTCATAAGGACGAAATGGGTTTCCGTGGTACCACCTTGATTGAACGCGCTTGTGCACGCTCCGCTCTCCTGTAACGCCAGGTTATGCGCCTAGGTTTTCCCCCTAGGACTCCAAGGCAGGTTCGGCAGGTTTCATGCGGCAAAATGTTTCAGCGATTCATTTTGCTCTCTGTCACAGAAAGGTCTGCTTACTAATCCTCTTCAACGCTCAATGATTTTTTTATATTATGCAAAGAAAAAAGACACTTGTCAAGGTTTTTTGTCATCAAAAATAGCCCGCATTGCGCGGGCCTCTTGCAGTCTAGTTAAAGACGATTGTTTTATTTTCATGAACGATGACACGGTCTTCCAAATGCCATTTCACAGCACGGGCAAGCACGCTGCGCTCAATTGTTCTTCCGATGTTTTTCAGCGCTTCCGCATTATCGCGGTGGTCCACACGCTCAATATCCTGTTCAATGATCGGCCCTTCATCAAGATCGTTTGTCACATAATGAGATGTCGCACCGATCAGTTTCACGCCGCGCTCGTAGGCCCGTTTGTACGGATTCGCACCGATAAAAGCTGGCAGGAATGAATGGTGGATATTGATGATGCGATTCGGATGAGCCGAAACAAAATCAGGAGTTAGAATCTGCATATAGCGTGCGAGCACGATCACATCAACATCGTACTGCTCCAGCAGTTCAAGCTGCTTCTTTTCGACTTCCGCTCTGATGTCTTTGTTCGCTTTCATATAGTGGAATGGAATGTTCAGGCGCTCAACCAGCTCTCTCGCTTCCTCATGGTTACTGATGACAACAGCGATCTCCGCCATCAGGTTGCCGGTTTGCCATTCCCAAATCAGCTCATGCAGGCAGTGGAGCTCCTTTGAAACGAAAATGGCGACACGCTTCAGTTCGCTCGCCAAAGTTAAGCTCCATGTCATGTCGAATTTTTCCGCAACAGAGGCAAACGCTGCCTGAAGTGATGATTTTTTTTCACGAATGCCTGCGCAGTCGAATTCGATTCTCAGGAAGAACCGGCCGCCTTCAGGGTCTGTCGTATATTGATTTGATTCTATAATATTGGCACCGTGTTCAAATAAAAACGCGGAAACTGCAGAGACGATACCCGGCTGATCGGGGCAGCTGACCAAGAGCCGACCTTTATCCTCATTTCCGTCACGGTATTCGTCCAACCGCTGAGTCATATATGATTTCATGAATAATCCCTCTTATCTTTGTAAGTCTAAACTATTTATCCATTATACTGAAGATTTGATAAAAATCAATTTATGACAGAATTTTTAAACCAACTGCTGAGCATAAAATCAACGCGATAAAGAAGATCCGTTTGGCGTCTTTCTGCTCCTTGTAAAAGAGGATGCCGATAAGCGCCCCGCCGGCGGTGCCAATTCCTGTCCAGACCGCGTAAGCCGTTCCCATCGGAATGGTTTCCATTGCGTACGACAGCAAGGAAAATGAAGCGGCAAAACCAACAATGATCAACAGCACCCATTTCACGCTTTTTTCTTTCGCATATTGATTCATAAGGGCCACGCCGGCCATTTCTAAACAGCCCGCGCACAATAAACTGATCCAGTGCAGCATTATGCCTCGCCTCCTTTTTCCTCTGTCTCATCCTGTGTCACAAGCTTCAACCCGATTACACCGATTAAGAGCACGCCAATTAACAATAGCTTCGGCCATCCAACCGGTTCATGAAAAAGAACGATTTCACTAAGTACTGTTCCCGCTGTGCCGAGCCCGGTAAAGACGGCATACACGGTACCAACAGGCAGACTGTGAGTCGCCTTCATTAGAAGGTAAAAGCTGAATATGATGCCGATGGCAGTGCCGCTCCATGTTAAGGCTGAGTCAGCGTGCTTTAAGCCTATCACCCAAACAACCTCGAAAACAGCGGCAAGCACGACCAATCCCCATTTCATTTTGAGTCATTCCTTTCTATCTATTAAGATTCTCCGAAAACAAAAAAACCCCGGACAGTCGTCTCACATGAGATTGACTCTCCCGGGCTTTTTTCCCTCCGTGTGCATACGCGCTTCTATTTACGCGTATGTGTTTTCTCTCGGACCAGTCCATGTCAATTGACATGCGGAACCCTAGAAAACTTTACATGATATCATGATACTAAACTCAGCTCTATCTTTCAATTGTAAGATTTTCTTTCATATACCGCGATCGGTTTATTCCATTTTCTGATCGTTTTGCTGTAATGCATGCCGATTTTCTCCGCTACCCGTATGGACGCTTTGTTACCCGGATCAATCAAAGCCGCCATTTTGCCGAACTGCCGCTCGTTAAAGCCATAGTCCAGACAGGCCCGAGCCGCTTCTTGCGCATAGCCGTTCCCCCAGTGGCGGCGGGCAAACATATAGCCAATTTCCATTACGGTTTGATTTTCGATCTGCTGGGGAACGATGCCGCATTGCCCCAAAAACTCCCCTGTCCGCTTATCTTCGGCGATCCACAGACTAACGCCGTACCCTTTTTCATTTCGTTGGTTCCAATTGACCCACTCGCGGGTTTGCCTCTTATCTTTTAAACCGGAATAATATGTCATGACGTCAGGATCATTAAAAAGCAGCCCAAACAAAGTGGCTTGATCCCGATCTTCCATACAGCGCAAACGAATTCGATCAGTCACAAGCTTCGTTTTAGCGTTCATACTTCGCCACATCCTGCTTCCATTCTTTTTTGAGAGCTTCAATATGTGCCTGATGATAGCGGTTATGATCTGCCATATGCCAAATTCCCCATCGTATCGTCGCGGTGTCACCTTCGAAGGAAAGCGGCTGGTTCAAAGCATTTTCAGTTAAAGTGAAGCATACCGATTTCAGCTTCTCTACTACATGCTGATGTCTTTTCAGGAGTTCATCTAAGTCTGGCTGATTCACCGGTTCAGGCAGCCGTCCGCTTTCATCTGTCATCGGGCCGTATGCCTGTTCAATATGGTCCGGGATCCGATTTTCCTTGATACGCCAGACCCATCTGATATCAACATTTGTGATATGGTGCAAAAGCTGAGCCGTGCTGTTTTTTGTTTGGCAGCGCCCCTTATAGTAAAGTTCACTGTGTGTCATATGGCTTACGATGGAAGCCAGACGGAGACTGTTTTCTTCCACTGCGGAATACAGCAAACTGACCGTTGGCGCCATGTCGTTTCTTATGGATAAGTCCTTCATGTTCAGTTCCCCTCCTAACTAGGTACATTTGACACCAAACAAAAATTCCCTTTAAAAAAGAAAAAAGCTCTCATTACAAGAGAGAGCCATCTTAATTGTTATTTCCCGGTTTATATAAGTAAGGATCATGCTGCGGTTCATTAGCGGTATTTAAATCAAGGGATATATCACCGCGTGCATTCATCGTGCCAAGGGTAATCGAAGACAGCAGTTTGGGGCTGTACCCTTTTTCCTCAAGCTTCTCAAACAGCCAGGATCGGTTTTTTTGGAGATATTTCAAATTATGATCAAGGATTTCGCCATCCAGTATGAGCGGAATCGGGATAAAATTCCGTTCAGCTTCCATATTCAAATCCCGCACCTGCACCGCTCTCGCTTCCTCTTTCGGGATGACGCTTACTTCTCCCGTTTCTTCAATGATAGCAAGATCAATGTCAGCCGGGTCGGCATAGCCCTTTTCCCTCAGCTTTCCGAGCAGCTCATTAACAGTCAGCCTTTCTTTACGAAGGCCGCGTTCATCAATATCCCCGTTTCGGATTAGGACAGTCGGGCTCACGACTAGGAGCCATCGCCATTTATTAGATAAAGAGAGCTTGCTCATGATAAGATAAAGCACCAAAAAAGCACCCGCATAATAAATTGACATCGGCAGCTTGGATGTAAGGATCGGCTCACTGATAATGGTTCCGATTGCGAAGGTCAAAAGCAGGTCAAAATTGTTCATTTGTGACACAGCTTTTTTACCGGCAAGCCGAAACAAAATATATGCAATCGAAAATACGATAACTGGCTTCAGTAAAAATACCCATACCATCCATAACACCGATCTTTACCTCCATCCGCTGGTCATATTGAGCCTATTGTGCCCCGTGGCAGGCCCTCTATGCATCAGTGTCTAGGCGAACGTGCATATCGCCTGAACATAACATAATAGAAAGTGACACCGATTGGAGGCGCAATACGCAATATGAAAAATCAGAAGTCGAATACCCTTTGGCCCTTTGATCTGCCATTGGCTCCCCAACCCGAGGGCTACCAGCAGCAAACAATCGACAGGCTGGCCGGTTTGGAGCTAAGAATGAAGCAACTAATTAGAGCGATTGAGGTAAACAATGAATTGCTGAGAACAATGCAAGAACAGCAAAACCGTGTATGCACAAATGGCAGCGGGTCTGTGATTGTCCGGATGTAGAAACCGGCGCTTGTCTGCCTTCTTATATCTCAATAAAAAACTCTTCTCTGAAAGGAGAAGAGTTTCATGTATGTGTTCAAACGGACTGCGCCAAACTTAATTGCGGGCCGAATAGCTCGTAATGGATAGACTCCGGCGCTGATCCGAGCTCTGATACAAGCTTATGCATTGCCGTAATAAACGACGGTGAACCGCAAATATAGTAATCCGCATCTGTGTTGGCAATCAGTTCTTTGAGGAATTGCTGATCAATCTGTCCTTCATGAAAATGCAGATCACCTGCACGGTCTTCCTCTGTCGGCTCGCGATACACAAATGCTGTTTTAACAGCAGAATGTTTTGCTGCTTCTTCTACTTCATGGCGCAATGCATGATATTCACTGTTTTTCGCCGCATGAATGAACAGAATTTGCCGTTCAGGCTGTTTGGAAACAGATGTTTTCAGCATGCTGATCATTGGTGTAATGCCAACTCCGGCACTGATCAAAACGAGATCTTTTTGTGATGCATGATCTAAAACAAAGTCCCCTGCCGGTGCGCTGATCTCTATTGAATCTCCCTCCTGCAGCCCATCGTGTAAGTAGGAAGACACGACACCATCTTTCTTCACTGAAATTCGATAATAGTCTTTTCCCGGCATATCAGACAGGCTGTACTGGCGGATATGCGTATATTCAGAATCAGGAATCCGCACTTTGATGCTGATATATTGCCCTGCTTGGAATTCAGGTAACGGCTTGCTGTCTTCCGGTTTCAAATAGAAGGATGTAATTTCTTTGCTTTCCCGCTCTTTTTTTGCGATAACGAATGGCTTATACTCCTTCCAGCCGCCGGCTTGCTCTTCAGCCTGTTCATACATGTCTTTTTCAATTCCGATGAACGCGTCAGCAATGACTCCGTACGCTTTTTCCCATGCCTGCATAATGTCAGGAGTTGCAGCGTCTCCCAATACATCTTTAATCGCAATCAGCAAATATTTACCGACGATTGGGTAGTGCTCAGGCTTAATTCCGATACTGCGGTGCTTGTGGCCGATTTGTTTGACAACCGGAATGATGTTTCCTAATTGGTCAATGTTTGCCGCAGCTGCAATAACGGCATTTGCCAGTGCAGTTCGCTGTGTTTTTTTCTTTTGGTTTGTTTGATTAAAAATGTTCAAAAGCTCTGGATGGTCTTGAAACATCCGATCGTAAAAACGGCCAGTG
>NZ_JAVAXX010000196.1:0-12435 GCF_042709275.1 Bacillus sp. LR_5
ATTTGTTGTTAAACCTTATTTTAATAAATTAATTATTAATGAAGCACAGAGCAATAATGAAATTGAGGGGATTCGAAGTACAAAAAAAGAATTGAAAGAAGCTCTTAATGCGCTAGAACAATCTGAACCACAACATAAGCGATTTGTAGGGCTAATGAAGACATATCAATTTATAGATCAGATTGATTCTTTTAAGAGTGTTCGTGACTTCAGAAAATTATATGATGAATTGGTAGCTGATGAGATCGTGGCAGAGGATGCTCCGGATGGAGAGCTTTTTAGGAGAGGATATGTTGAGGTAAATGACGGAAATAGAACTACTCATATTGGCATTAGTTCCGAACAGAAAATTACAGAAGCATTGGATGCATTAATTGATTATTTGGATGATGAATCACATCCACAGCTTTATCGTTATATGGTTGCACATTATTATTATGAATATATTCATCCTTTCTATGATGGTAACGGTAGAACAGGACGACTAATCGTCGGGAGTTATTTATCCAGTTATTTGGAAAAGTATTCAGCTATTACGTTTTCTTACGCAGTGAATAAGAATAAAGAAAAGTACTACAAAGCTTTAGAGGAAATTCCCTCCCCTTTAAATCGAGGAGAGATGACTTTTTATTTAATCAATATGCTGGAATTGCTTCTGTCAGGACAAAAAGGGATAATTGAAGACCTTGAATTCAATTTAATGAAACTTAATCGAATTAAAAACTATATGAAAAGTGATCAATGGGTTGATTATAAGGATGAACGTGAACTCTTCTATATCATCATCACTATTAATGTATTTGTAAATGATCATGTCATGCTTTCGGTGCAAGAGTTAATGAAAATATCAGGTAAATCAAGACATATTGTTAATAAAGTTATGGATTATTTAGAAGAGCAAGGATTTGTGGAGCTTACGAGCAGAAGACCAAAATCTTATAAAATCAGTGAAGATTGTTTAGAAGAAATACTGCCTTCTTAATATGTCCTTGGTGATTCAGACCAGTTTATGTAAAGTATTCTGTTTTACAAAATATAAAAGCCGCAATGCTGCCAATCTGGCAATATTGCGGCTTTCTGTATTAGTTACGGATAAGGTAATCAAACGCGCCGAGAGCGGCAGTTGCACCTGATCCCATCGAAATAATGATTTGGTTGTACGCGCTGTCTGTGCAGTCGCCGGCAGCGAATAAGCCTGGGACGCTTGTCGCGCCGTGTTTGTCGACGATGATTTCGCCGATGCGGTTGCGTTCAACCGTTCCGTCTAACCATTCTGTGTTTGGCACGAGACCAATTTGGACGAATACACCTTGGAGTTCAACGTGTTTTTCTTCGCCTGTTTCGCGGTCTACGTATGTGATGCCGTTAACGCTCTGATCGCCTGTGATTTCTTTTGTTTGTGCATTTTTCACGACAGTGACGTTTGGCAGGCTGTAGAGACGTTTTTGCAGGACTTCGTCTGCTTTCAGTTCTGGCGCGAACTCTAGCACAGTAACGTGATTGACAATACCTGCAAGGTCAATCGCTGCTTCGATTCCAGAGTTTCCGCCGCCGATAACCGCTACGTCTTTGCCTTCAAACAATGGCCCATCACAGTGCGGGCAGTATGCGACACCTTTGTTTTTGAACTCTTGTTCACCAGGTACGTTGACATTGCGCCAGCGGGCACCTGTTGACAGGATTACTGTTTTACTTTTCAGGACAGCGCCGTTTTCAAGTTCAAGTTCGAACAGATCTTTCTTCTCAAGGCGTTTTGCGCGCTGAAGGTTCATGACGTCAATATCATATTCCTTCACGTGCTCTTCAAGACTTGCAGCAAGCTTCGGACCTTCCGTCGCTTTGACGCTGATGAAGTTTTCGATGCTCATTGTGTCGAGAACCTGTCCGCCGAAGCGCTCAGCGACAATACCAGTGCGGATGCCTTTACGCGCAGTGTAGATGGCTGCACTTGCGCCAGCAGGTCCGCCTCCGACAACAAGAACGTCAAACGGCTCTTTGTCAGCAAACTCAGATGCATCTGCGCCGCTGCCCAATTTCGCAAGAATTTCTTCAAGCGTCATACGGCCGCTTCCGAAGGATTCGCCATTCAGGTAAACGGTCGGCACTGCCATGATATTTTTGCTTTCAACTTCTGATTTGTATGCTGCACCGTCGATCATCGTGTGCGTAATGTTCGGGTTCAGCACGCTCATCATGTTTAAAGCTTGTACAACGTCAGGACAGTTGTGGCATGTCAGGCTGATATAAGATTCAAAGTGGTATTCACCGCTGATCTTTTTCACCTGATCAATGACTTTTTGGTCTACCTTAGGCGGTCTGCCGCTCACTTGGAGCAATGCCAAGACTAATGATGTGAATTCGTGGCCCAGAGGGATACCGGCGAATGTAACGCCAGTGTCTTCTCCGACACGATTGACACTGAAGCTTGGCGTTCTGTTTAATTCAGTTTTTTCAACTGAAATTTTTGATGACATGGAAGCCAGCTCATCAATGAGAGCCAGCATGTCCTTAGAAGTGTCATCTTCGCCTGCGCTAACTTTGAGAACAATATCATTCTCAATTAGCTGCATATATTGATTTAATTGTGCTTTGATGTTTGCATCAAGTACCAATTGAATGCACTCCTTAGATTTTACCTACTAGATCAAGGCTAGGTGTAAGAGTTTCGCCGCCTTCTTCCCATTTAGCCGGGCAAACTTCACCTGGGTTTTGACGAACGTATTGTGCTGCTTTTACTTTGCTGATAAGGTTGCTTGCGTCACGGCCGATACCGCCTGCATTGATTTCTACAGTTTGGATGACGCCATCTGGATCGATGATGAATGTTCCGCGGTCAGCAAGACCAGTTTCTTCGTCAAGAACATCGAAGTTGCGAGAGATCGTTTGAGATGGGTCACCGATCATAGCGTAAGTGATTTTGCCGATTTTTTCAGAGCTGTCATGCCAGCCTTTGTGTACGAAGTGAGTATCTGTAGAGATAGAGTATACTTCAACACCTAATTCTTTAAGTGCAGCGTATTGGTTTTGAAGATCTTCTAGCTCAGTTGGGCATACAAAAGAGAAATCTGCTGGGTAGAAGCAGAATACGCTCCATTGGCCTTTCAGAGATTCGTTTGTTACATCGATGAATTCACCGTTTTTGAATGCTTTTGCTTCGAATGGAAGTACTTCTTTACCGATTAAAGACATAATGTATATTCCTCCTAAAAATGTATTAGAAAGCATAAGTGCTTTCAATAATAATTCTAATTATATATGAATTATTAATTAATATATATTTTTTGTCAAGCCATAACCCCATGAATATCATTCTTTTTTTCGTTTTATTTAAGGTGTGACAGGAAAGATTTAGGCATCCCTTTTATAGCAAATGAGAATATTAATAAGGGTTGATTCTCAATTAGACAAGGTTTTCCGGGACTTTTGTGAATCAGAATGTCAGTCCGTTTAAGCATTTGAACATTTTATGACACAATGAGCAAGGGGCAAATCGTTTGATCATTTTTCTCAATAAACAAATAGCAGAAAGAACGGAACAGCAAGCATGCTATCACATGATGATCTTGGGGATTGTTTCTAGCTATTATTGTATCACTGTTTATGATATTTAAAACATAACTTATGTCTTCTGTTGTTTGAGATAGAAGAAATCATAGATGAAAAAAACACGGTTCAGTTGAAACTGACCGTGTTTTTGATGACAGGTTATTCAGACCAATTCGTATGGAAAACGCCGTCCATATCAGTCCGTTCGTACGTGTGAGCGCCAAAGTAATCGCGCTGCGCCTGCAAGAGGTTCGCATTGGAACGCCCTGTGCGGTAGCCGTCGTAATAAGAGAGCGCGGTAGTTAAGCATGGGAAAGAGATTCCGGTGCTGATACCCTCGCAAACGACTTTTCGCAGGCCTGTTTGATAGGCATGGAGCTTATCTGTGAAATAAGGCGCGATCAGCAGGTTAGCCAGATTTGGCTGCTCACTGAATGCTTCGCTGATCACGTTTAGGAAATCAGCGCGGATGATGCAGCCGCCTCGGAAAATCAAGGCAATGTCTTTGAGCGGCAGATTCCAGCCGTAAAGCTCAGATGACATCTTATATTGGGCAAAGCCTTGTGCATAGGCGCATACTTTCCCCATGTAAAGAGCCTGTCTGACGTATTCAATCCAGGTGTCTTTATCCAAGTGTTTTTCTTCGGATTCCGGGCCTGCTAATACGTCTTGAGCTGCCATCCGTTCTTCTTTTAAGGATGACAAGTAGCGGGCGAACAAGGACTCTGTGATGATCGTGGACGGGATGCCGTTATCAATCGCCTGCATGCTCGTCCATTTCCCAGTGCCTTTTTGTCCGGTTTTATCAAGGATGACATCGATCAGAGGCTGTCCTGTTTTTTCGTCTTTTTTGCGTAAAATCTCAGCTGTAATCTCTATTAAATAGCTTTTCAGCTCACCTTGATTCCATGTTTCAAAAATAGATGCAATTTCATCTAGCGGCAGACGAAGCGTTTCTCTTAGAAACGTATACGCTTCTGCAATCAGCTGCATGTCTGCATATTCAATGCCGTTGTGCACCATCTTTGTAAAGTGCCCTGCCCCTTTTGGTCCGATATAGACACAGCAAGGGTCATCTCCGACTTGGGCTGCGATTTTCGTCAGGATAGGAGCGGCTTTCTCATAGACGTCGCGATCTCCGCCCGGCATGATGGAAGGCCCTGTTAATGCGCCGACTTCACCGCCGGAAATGCCGACTCCCAGGTAGCCGATCCCTTTTTCCTTCAGCTCGTCATATCTTCTTTCTGTGTCTTCATAGTGGGAGTTTCCTCCGTCCATGATGACGTCGCCTTCTTCAAGCAAAGGCTTTAATGATTGGATGACGGAATCTACGGGTTTTCCCGCTGTGACCATCAAAAAGATTTTTCTTGGTTTTTCTAACGATTGAACAAAGTCCTCAAGCTCGTAATACGGGCTGAGAGATTGTCCATCCAGCTTTTGGATAAGCTGGTCCGTTAAATCTCTGGTGTAATTATAGACAGCGACGTTTTCGCCTTTATTTGCCATGTTTAAGGCGATGTTGCTTCCCATTACGCCTAAGCCTATGACACCAATCGTATTGAACATGTGTTACAGCTCCTTCTTAATTTCATACAACTAAACTTAACAATAAAATGAATCCCAGTCCAGCAACGGAAATAATGGTTTCCAGCAATGTCCATGTGGCGAATGTTTCTTTCATGCTTAATCCGAAGTATTCCTTGAACATCCAGAAGCCGGCGTCATTGACGTGTGAAGCGATGACACTTCCGGCTCCTGTTGCGAGTACGACTAACGCCAGGTTAACATCAGAATGGCCCAATAACGGAATGACCAGACCTGTTGTGCTTAGTGCGGCAACAGTCGCTGAGCCTAGAGAAATGCGCAGGATCGCCGCGATGAGCCATGCCAGAATGATTGGCGATAATGCCGTTCCTTTGAATAAGTCTGCTACGTAATCGCCGACACCGCCGTTGATCAGCACTTGTTTGAAGGCGCCGCCTCCTCCGATGATCAAAAGCATCATGCCGATTTGTGAAATGGCAGTTGAACAAGAATCCATCACGGTTTTGACTGGAATGTTGCGCTTGATGCCCATTGTATAGACTGCGACCAATAACGAAATAATCATAGCAGTCGATGCGTTTCCAATCAATCTGATAAAAGCTAAAATTCCGTTATCTGCAAACCCGATTGTTTCTTGAAGCAGGTCGATAATGGTCGCGACCGACATGATGATAATCGGGAGCATTGCAGTAAAGACACTGATTCCAAAGCCGGGTGTTTCTTCAAGGTTAAACGTTTTTTGTGTGCCGAGTGATGCAATATTGCCGTTTTTCGCAAATGATGCAGGAACGATTTTTTTCGCGAACTTTGTAAATAACGGCCCTGCGATGAGCACTGTCGGAACAGCAACAATAAAGCCGTACAGCAGCACTTCTCCAATGTTTGCGCCATACTCACCGGCGATCGCCGTAGGTCCCGGGTGTGGCGGCAGGAAACCGTGTGTGACGGATAGTGCCGCGACCATCGGGATTCCGAGAAATAAAATAGAAATCTTCAATTCTCTTGAAATCGCAAAGACAATCGGAATTAATAGAACCAGTCCTACTTCAAAAAATAACGCAATCCCAATAATGAATGAGGCAATTACAACGGCCCATTGAATATTTTTCTCACCGAATTTGTTGACGAGCGTCATCGCAATGCGCTGTGCGCCTCCTGAATCCGCGATCAGCTTGCCCAGCATCGCACCGAGTCCGAAGATGAGCGCGATGTGGCCAAGAGTCCCCCCTATTCCTGCTTCGATGGAGCTGACAACTTTATCGAACGGCATCCCGAGTGCCAGTGCCACGCCGAACGATACGACCAGCAGGGAAATAAATGTGTTTAATTTTAAGCCCATAATCAGAAATAGTAATGCTAAGATCCCAAGTGCAACGATGATTAACGGCATGGTAATGCCCTCCCCTTCATGTCATGTACTATTTGTGTGTGATTAAGCCCCTCTGATAATCTGCAATTTGTGTATATTGATTTTCTAATAATCTTGATAGATTGATGAAAATCGGCATTAATGTTCTGTATTCCTTGGCTGAGTCTTCGATCGGCGTATGTCTGTATGTGCTGCCGATCATGTCAGACACGGCGTCGAATGAGTCAATTTTTCCTGTTGCATACAGGCCTAAAATGCAGGCGCCGAGACATGAGCTTTCGTAGCTTTCCGGGACGACAACCTCTGATTCGAAGATATCCGACATCATTTGGCGCCAAACCTCCGACCTTGCAAATCCCCCTGTCGCTTGGATGCGGGTTACCGGGCCATCCATGCATTCAGTTAACGCCAAGAACACCGTGTACAGGTTGTAAATGACGCCTTCCAATGCCGCGCGTATCATATGCTCTTTCTTATGAGACATGGTCAGGCCGAAAAATGAGCCGCGTACATCCGGATTCCATAACGGAGCGCGTTCTCCGGCGAGATATGGGTGGAACAGCAGACCGTCAGAACCGGGTCTGACGCGTTGGGCAATTTTCGTCAGCACGTCATATGGATCAATGCCCAGCCGTGTCGCTGTTTCGATTTCGGAGGAGGCAAACTCGTCTCTGATCCAGCGAAGGACGATGCCCCCATTGTTCACAGGTCCCCCAATAACCCAATGCTTGTCCGTCAAGGCATAGCAAAAAATTCTCCCTTTTTCATCGGTTTGCGGCTTGTCAATAATCGTCCGGATGGCACCGCTTGTACCGATGGTGACGGCGATTTCGCCCTTTTTAATGGCGTTGACGCCGAGGTTGGACAGCACGCCGTCGCTGGCGCCGATGACAAAAGGCGTTTCCGGATCGATTCCCATTTGGATCGCTATTTCCGGGCTGCAGTGCTGAAAGATCTGGGTTGTCGGCACGAGTTTGGATAAGTGATCCGGCGTGATGCCTGCGATGCGCAGTGCCTCTTCGTCCCAAGCCAAGCCTTTCAGGTTCATCATGCCTGTCGCTGATGCCAATGAGTAATCGATGACATACTCATTGAACAGCTGTTTAAAAATGTATTCTTTGATGCCGATATATTTTTTTGCCTTGGAAGCGATTTCTTTCCTTTCATTCGTGATCCAGGCAATTTTACTTAACGGTGCCATCGGATGAATCGGTGTTCCCGTCCGTTTGTACACCTTATGTCCGTTCAATTCCTCTTTGATCTTATGCGCCCAGCCTTCACTTCTGTTGTCGGCCCATGTGATGCATGGCGTCAGCGGCTTGTCATTTTCGTCGATTGCAATGACGCTGTGCATGGCGCTGCTGAACGAAATGAAAGAGATCCGTTTTTCGGGATGCTGTTTTGTAATTCTCGCTGTTGTATGGATGACTGCCTGAAAAATCTCTTCCGGATTTTGTTCTGCTGTTGAGATGTCCGGTGTATAGAGCGGGTAGCCGATGCTTTCTTTCTGTACCACATCTCCGTTTTCACTGAACAGCACAGCTTTTGTGCTTGTCGTGCCGATATCGATTCCTAACATATAACTAGTCATTGTTGTATTCAGCTCCTTTTGCCAGCATTTGTTGTGAGAGCCATAGGTCTTCTACCTTATCCTGCACATCATCAAAGTTTTGGTGAAGAGACTGAATCATCAGCGCCCTATCCTTTGTTTTGATGGCTTGAATATAAAGCTCGTGGTTATCTAAGATCCTTGTGAAGTCTTCATACTTTTCCTTTAACCGTACCCGCATCGATAAAAGAATAAAGCTTTCCATGACGGGTTTTAGATTGTTCCAGATCATCTGAATGTATGAATGATCAATCGCTCGGATAATGGTTTCATGGAACAGCACATCTTGAAATGAAAATTCGTCAGCGTCCTCATATTTGATTGAGACTTTCATCATTTCAAGAATTTTGCTGAGATCCTTAACTAAAGGCTCAATGTCTATTTTGACAAGCCGTTCAAAGACAAATGTTTCTAATAGTAACCGCACATCATAAATTTCCGCGATTTTCTTCTCAGTTAAACCAATTACGACCGCTCCCATTCGTTCTAAGCGGATGATTTTTTCGGATGCGAGTATTTTTAGCGCTTCGCGAACCGGCGAACGGCTTACTGAAAACTCAGCGGCGATTGTATTTTCTGATAAAATGGTACCGCTTTCAATCAGGCCTGAAACGATCCGCATTCTCAGCTCGTATGCGACACGAACTCCGGTTGACGCTTTTGAGAGCCATTTTGCGGGATACAACAGGTCTTTGGAGTCTAGCATACACTCACCTTCCTCACTCAAGAAGTATACTTGTATACAAGTATGATAACGTGAATATTTCTTTTATGCAAACACTTTCATTTCTAATTTTTAATAAAATTTTTCCCAATCATTATGGTATTTATTTCTAAATGGAATATGGTACATTGGAGATAACTAGCATAAGTGAATCATGTTTGGAAAGAGGCGATCTGGATGAAAATCATCATTGCACCTGATTCTTTTAAGGAAAGCTTATCAGCTCTGGAGGCAGCCGAAGCGATAGAAAGAGGTTTCAAATCGGTCTTTCCGGGTGCTGATTACAGAAAATTGCCGGTGGCGGATGGCGGCGAGGGAACCGTTCAATCTCTGGTCGATGCGACCAATGGAAGGATCATAGAGCAAGTTGTCACAGGGCCGCTGGGGGAACCGGTGAGAGCTTTCTTTGGCATGATGGGAGATGGGAGAACAGCTGTGATTGAAATGGCTGCTGCTTCAGGGCTGCATCTGGTGCCTGTAGATAAGCGAAATCCGCTCATCACTACAACAAGGGGAACGGGAGAATTAATCGGAGCAGCTCTTGATGCGGGAGCGGAGCGATTGATCATCGGAATCGGCGGAAGCGCCACGAACGACGGGGGAGCCGGGATGATTCAGGCATTGGGCGGAAGGCTTCTTGATAACTCAGGTCGCGAGATTGGCCCGGGGGGCGGCGCGTTATCTCAGCTTGCATCAATAGATGTTGGCGGGCTTGATTCCAGATTGCGGAATGTCAAACTGGAAGTTGCCTGTGACGTGGACAATCCGTTAACAGGACCAAAGGGCGCTACGGCTGTTTTCGGACCGCAAAAAGGCGCGACGGCCGACATGCTGGATGTACTAGACCAGAACGTAAGCCATTTCGCTGATATGACAGAAAAAGAGCTCGGATCAACCTTCCGAGATACAGAGGGCGCCGGTGCAGCGGGCGGTCTTGGATGGAGCCTGCTGACTTATCTTCAGGCTGACCTGAAAAGAGGCATTGATATTGTCCTTGAAGCGGTTGATTTTGAAAGTATCGTTCAGGATGCAGATCTTGTGATTACCGGCGAGGGACGGATCGACAGCCAAACGGTTCATGGAAAAACGCCGATCGGCGTAGCCAAGGCGGCTAAATCATACGATGTGCCTGTCATCGGTATTGCGGGATCAGTATCACGTGACAGTGATGCCGTCTATCAACACGGAATCGATGCGCTTTTCAGCATCGTCCCCGGAGCCGTGCCGCTAGAAGATGCGTTTGAACATGCCGCGGAATATATGGAAAGAACGGCGCGGGACATTGCAGCGTCTATCAAATTGGCGAAAACGATGTTTCTGATATAGCCGATGCACATGCCAATGCATAGCCATCCTTCTTTTTGGGTAGAGACAGTTAACACACAATGAGGAATTCATCCCAGAAGGAGGACGCAGATATGACTGTACAAGAAATCAAAGGCAAAAAACTAGTAAAAGGCATTGCGCCAAATGTGGAGCCGGAAGCTCTGTTAAATGATAAACGAAAAGTATTTTTGTTTGGTTCCCCTAGTTACACAAACATTGGAGACCAAGCGATTGCGTATGCAGAAGAGAAATTTATCAAAAATCATTTTCCGTATTATGAATACATTGAGATTATGGATTATGCGACGGATGAGGGCATTGAACTGGTGAAGGAGATCATTCGTGAAGACGATATTGTCTGCTTTACAGGCGGAGGGAACTTAGGAAACCTTTATCTTGATATTGAGGAAGACAGAAGAAAGGTCTTTTCGGCATTTAAAGACTACAAATCAATTTCTCTGCCACAATCCGTTTATTTTGAGGATACAGAGGAAGGACAGAAGGAAAAGAAAAAAACACAGGATGCGTACCATCAAAATACAAACTTAACGATTGCTGCGCGTGAGACGCAAACACTGGATGTTGTGAAAGAGACCTTCAACTCCAATGTGATCTTTACACCGGACATGGTGCTTTCCTTGGATATTGTGCCGCGAGAGCTCGAGCGGGACGGCGTTCTCTTTATTTTAAGAGCGGATAAGGAGAAAGTGACTGACGAAGATTTTATTTCACAGATGAAGCAATGGGCAGAAAAAACAACTTACACAGAGCGTACCGATACGGTGCTGGATACGGTAGACACCATCGATTACGCTGATCGTGAAAAGCATTTTATGGAGATGCTGGACCGCATCGGCTCCAGTAAATTGGTGATTACCGACCGCCTTCACGCGATGATTTTCTCGATTATCACCAAAACACCTTGCCTTGTCTTTGGAAACAGCTATGGCAAAGCCAAACATTCATATCGGGATTGGCTTGAAAGCTTAAACTTCATTGAATATACGGATAAGAATGATGTTGAGGAGCTGGAGCGTATGATTGACCGCCTGCTTCAAGCAGAACCGAATGATGTTGATTTATCTAAGGACTTTCAGCCGCTGATTGATTTTTTTGCTTCTTAAACGAAAAAGACTGCCCTCCCCCGGGGCAGTCTTTCTTTGTTAAATATGAAACAGCCAGACGACGAGCGGGCCGAAGAATGAGCCGAGCACCGCACAAAGCGTCATGGAGACGGAACTCATGGATACGGCCAGTTCCCCATATTCCAATGCTTTGGAGGTACCCAGTGCGTGGGAGGCGCTGCCTAATGCAATGCCTTGTCCAAGGGAGCTGCGTATGCGAAGCCATTTTAGGAAAAGCGGCCCGAGGATGACGCCTGAAAAGCCCGCAATCATGACAAATACGACTGTCATGGAAGGGACGCCGCCAAGACCGGCGGCGATCTGAATAGCGACAGGGGTTGTGATCGACTTTGGCAGAATGGATAATAAGAGATCATGATCAATCCCGAATGCTTCTGCGAAGATCAGCCCGCTGATCATTCCCATGCATAAGCCGACCAGGACGCCGCCTAAAATGGGAACACAATGTTTGACAATGATATGCCATTGCTTATAAAGCGGATAGGCCAGCGCCACAACAGCCGGCCCAAGCAAAGAATTGATCCATTTCCCCCCGATCATATAGCCTTCATAGGAAACATGGAACATCATCAAAGCCGCTACAATCAAAATGGTCGTTGTGAGAACGGGGATCAGAAATGGAAGCGGGAATCGCTTATAGAGTTTGACCATCGCTAAATAAGCGGCAACTGTTAAAAGAATTATAATGATCGCGATACATGCTTGCTGCATTTCTCTTTCTCCTCCCGTTTTTTTGCTTTTTTCTCTAATAGCTGGCTGGCGAATCCAGCCGCAATGATCGTGACGATGGTGCTGAGAACGACTGTAATCAGCAGCATCAGGCCATTGAATGAAATGAGAGACGGATAGTTTATCACTCCTGTCATTGCCGGGATGAACAACAATGGAAGGAAGGATAATAAAAACCCTGCTCCGTCTTCAATGAGGGAGACAGGAACAATACGGAGGCCCAAGCAGATCAGAAGCAATACCAATCCAACGATGCTTCCTGACACGGGTAAATGAAACAGATGCTGAATGGCTTCCCCGATCATAAAAAATACATATAATATCAACACTTGCAAAATAATTCGTATGACTTTCACATCAAGTGCTGCTCTCCAATCAGAACAGCTTCCTCCTTTCTGGTGCTTGCTTCTAGGATGGTTCTGAGGAATCGCTTTACTTTCTT
>NZ_JAVAXX010000197.1:0-12309 GCF_042709275.1 Bacillus sp. LR_5
GCTTGCTCTTTCGAAATCGTAGCATCACGGCCAGCAATTAAGGTCTCGGGATCATTTAAAATTTCATCGAGATCAATTTGTGCATGTGTGCCTTTTAGAAGAAAGTCAGTTGAAACTCCTAATATATTGCTTAATTTAGTAAGGGTTTTTAAATCAGGTTCAGCCTTACCAATCTCATACTTCCCATATCCTTGTCTCGTAATTCCTAAGAAATCCGCCATCTGTTGCTGGCTATATCCTTTGGAGTTACGGCATTTTTTTAAACGTTCTCCAAACATAGTAGGTTCCTCACTTTATTTGCCTTTGACAATTATTATATAGAAACAATTAGTTTCGTGAACAAAAGGAAACTAAAAGTTTCATAAAAGAGTTGAAAGAAACTATAGGTTTCTTTTATTATTAACAGCGTAGAAACAAACAGTTTACAAAAAGGAGGTGATGATTTGAAAAAGACATCTGCTCTTACTCAATATTTAATTAAAGCTAGAAAAGAACGGAACCTTAGGCAAAAACAAGTTGCTGATCTTTCTAAGGCTGGAATAACCAGTCAATACTATGGTTTGATTGAGAGAGGTGAGAGACAACCATCACCTTCTGTAGCTATGAAACTTGCTCCGGTATTAGGTCTTGATTGGACTATTTTTTTTGAACAGGATGTAAACCACAGGTTGCATAATCAAGATTCTGCTTAAATGGAGGTATTTACATTGAATCGAACTGCTTTAACCCCTCAAGAAGCCGCAGACTTTTTGGGGGTTCACAAGGAAACAATTTATATCATGGTTAGAAATGGTCAGATTCCTCATTTCAAAGTTAGAAAGAAAATTTTCTTTCGTGTTGATTCTCTTAATGAGTGGATCAAACAGCAGGAACAAAACAGCATGAAAGAGTTAGCATAACCGCTTCTAACTAAAGTTTACCAATTGCAAGGAAAAATTTTGGTAGAAAAAGGAGAGGTTTAAAGTGAAATTTGGTAGAGCACCGAAAGCACTAAAAAGCGCCCGTAAAGAGGCGGAACTTACACAACAACAGTTATCTATGGACGATGAATTATTTCTTTCACGTGAATCTGTATCTCATCAGGAATGCGGCCGCCACAAAGTTCAGCCGGAGGTGGCCCAATATTTTGCTGAGAAACATAATGATCCGCGGCCTGCCCTTGAAGCTGCTTCTGATTATACAGGCTGGGGACCTTTAATCTTGGATGGGGAAACAGCTGATTTGCACAGGGTGAACCTTCTTGTTCAATCCAAGATACAAATGACAGAAGCCCTAGATGCCCTACAAAATTCAGTTGAACATATTTCAGTTAATCCCAAAACATTGTCAGATACAAAAATGATTGAAAAATCGATTCAGGAATGTTTAGACGTCATAACAGCTTTAACTCAACTAATCGTTGTTCTCTGTAAGGAATATTCAATTTCATGGGTGAAGATGTGGGGCAAGCATAAAATGAAGCTTTTAACGAGGGGGTTAATCAAAAGTGCTTCTTGAGGACAACGAACAATTTCAAGGCTTTAAGGCTGGAATTATCTTTGAGCGTGAAGGCAAAATGGTTGATTTGGAAGGCGCGATCAAGCTTTCTAACGACAAACTAATTGGTGGATGGGCAGAAGTTTACCGTGAAGACAATCCAGTATTTATAAAATATAAATCATTTTTAAATTAAATACACATTGCGGACAAAAATTTTAGCGGTGGCTATAAATAAAGTGTCCTTTTCTATTTCAAAAAGGAGGTACTTTGTGACTGCAGCAGAGCAACTGTCATTTTTGCCTGAAGTTAATGAAAAAGAAGTTCGGAATATTGTTATTAAAGAACTGAAAACATATAGATCACTAAAAATTCAAGCGGAGAATAGGAAAGAGCAAAAGGAAAAGGGAGTCGTTGGGTTATTCCTCCAGCTGCGGAAAAGCACCGAATATAACGATCTGAAAGTTAAGCAAATTGATAGAGCTTTAGAGAATTGCCTGGATGAACTTCAATTACAGATCGTGAGGATGAAATACCTCTCACCCAAGCAAAGAACAGATACTAATATTTATATGGAGCTTGGCATTAAATCGGATAAATTTTATATGTTAAAGAAGCATGCTATCAACGCTATTGCAACAGCTCTTGGAATAATCTAAGGGCTGTTTTTTTGTGCCCTTAGACGTCAACTCTGTATTAAGATCTACAATTGCGAGTGATCATTAGTAGGATAATAGCCGAGGCTTTTTACACTGGTGTACTTAATTGTTGCGCGTTAAAATTGCAATAAATTGAAAGGGGGGATGGAATAATGAATCTAAATCAAATTGGATTCAAAGGGGTTTAATCATGAAAACGAATGATAAGAAGAAAGAAGTTCAACAAAAGTATAGAGAAGAAATTAAAAAGAAGAAACAAGAGCAAGAAGATGACAAAAATTATTCTAAAGAAGCAATTATTGTTGTAACCATAATTGTGGTGTTTATCTTTTTGATCTACACGCTTCAAGGATTTTAACAAAATGTTCCCTTTCCCCCCCTGTACTTTTTACCTAAATGTGTTTAATATTGGAAATAGGTAATATTTCCAATTAAGAAAAGAGGGAGAGATGATGAATAACTTAAATTGGTGGAAAATACTTTTACTAACCTTTCTTTGTTCCTTGATTTTTTCTGTCGTCTTTGTCACTGTTCAACGGATTGATTTAATTCTCAATCCGCCGGAAGTACCTGTTAAATCGATTGAAAAAATAAAATGATTCATTTGGGGGAAAAGGGAATGAAAAAAATATTCTTTGTTGGTGCAATTGTTGCAGGGTTCTTTGTGTCTAGTGTTGGTATTAATTCTGTAAATGCTGAAGAAATCGACCCGATAGGTGATAAAATTGGTTCAGAAGATGGACGAGCTGATGTATTAGATCCTGTCGTTGCAAAAGATGGTCCGGAAGATGGTATTAACGATCAATCTACAGTACAACCGAAGATTAAAAAGATTTCTGATGATGTAAGCCTATTTTCTGTTTTAGGAGCAGGAGAATGGGATTACTTGGGATCTTCTACGTTTAAAACTCGATCAAAAACATTTTATTCTGGTGGAGGAGATCTTGGGATTCAAATTTCTCAACCATACATTGGCCCTGGAATCTCATGGCAGTATAAACTTGTAGAAGAAGATCCTGTTCCTTTTGATGATACGGTTTCACGTTTTAGTTTATCTAACCAAAAAGGAACATATGAAGTTGTGTTTGATGTTCGTAGTTTTGTAGATGGCGATAATAAGAAAGCAGAATTACACCTTGAGAAACTAACAAATCCGTTAACAAGCGTTTCTACTAAATGGTGGGATTAATGAAAAAGAGCAGGCCTAAGAGTCTGCTCTTTTTATCGTTATTGAATTTTAACTCATATGATACTGAAAAGGAGTGGGATTCAATGGGAGGGTTTTATTTCTTTGGCAGCTCGATTTTGGCGTTTTTACTAGGTCTCAGTTTATTGTCTTTCGGAGTTTAAAAACTTTGGAAGCTTTTTGTTAAAACTAAAAAGTAAGCAGCTTCTTTGGAAACTGTTTTTTGTTTATAGCAGCCATTAGGTTACAAGAAAAAATCGATAAAAAGCCGAGAAAATTGAGGGTTTTTCAATGCTCAATTTGTCATACGATAGAAACAAGAAAACGAACGTAAATAACAGTCCAAAAAGGAGATACCTACGGACGCTGATCTTTTGTACATGGGAATTTGTACAGCTGATTAGTGGCCGTTTTTTTATGGCCAAACCAGGAGACGCACCTTTCCTTTATCAAGTGTGCACTCGGATGTATCGAATGACTATGAAGGTCGTTAGCTTCACAGGAGGAGCGGCTGGAGTCTATGCAGTATTGCGCGCGATAGTCACGGGGAACGCAAGCGGTGAGATCCCGCTTGCAAGGAAAGTCTTTAAACCGGCTCTCCATTTTCTTTGCTTACCTCCTGGGGAAATCGGCGGGCCACAAATTAATAAAAGCGAATAGCGTAAGGCGGTGCTTATTCGGCAAGGAGTAATGAAAGATGAAGATGAGAGACGTTTTATCTGCTGACACGAAATAGCAGCTTAAAAAAGTGTTAAGTCCCTCAACAAAGGCAGATGAACCTTTGACAAGGCAGGATTGGGAAGAAATCATGGGAACGAGACGTGACAACTTCAGACGTGTAGGAGGTAGAATTCGACGAGCATAGTACAAAATAAAGTACCCTTGTTATTCTGTAAAAAAATTGAAGGTGACTACGATATAATAATGGGGGGTGATAGTATGAGGAAGTTTTATAAATCTAAGTATGTAATTGAATATTTAGAGTCAATTGAAATTGAAGGAAAGAAGGTGAAAAAGGTTTATTATGAGAATTTTTCCACTAGAGAAAAATATAAGGAGCAGGTAAGGTCTAATTTGGGTAAAAAAGAGATTGAAGTTTCCATCGGGATTTTAGAAGATTCTATTCATATAAATAAAGACACAAATATTTGGCATACATCTTATTTTGCATTATATGGTGTTATCTTAACTGTTTTTTTTACCGCATTAAATAACTTTACGTCTGGGAGGAGTATGGCCCAAGAAAATTTTATTCTTGTTAGTGTACTATTTTTTATTTTTCTCTTGTTTGCGTTATTCTTACTTTTTAGAGGGATTTATTTTAGTAATGTAAGTAAGAGTTATGGTTATAAACGAATCTTGGAAGAATGTCTTACTGAAATTGAAACAGCTGAACTTGAAAAAACTGAGAAAAAAGCTGCTAATAGAGAATTAGAACCCAAAGCACTCAATATTAGATGAGTGCTTTTTTATTTGGAGGCGAAACAATATGGATATTAGATCTATACCAGTAGAAAAGATTAACCCCGCTCCCTACAATCCTCGGATTGATCTTCAGCCAGGCGATCCCGATTATGAAAGAATAAAAGCATCTATTGAACGGTTCGGTAATGTCGAGCCGCTTGTTTGGAACGAAAGAACAGGAAACCTTGTAGGTGGCCACCAGCGGTTCAAAATACATATGGAGAATAACCCTACAGAGCTTACTGTTTCGGTGGTAAATCTCGATGATAACGAGGAAAAAGCCTTAAATATTGTACTTAACAAAACAGGCGGCGATTGGGATGAGTACAAGCTCGAACAAGTTTTAAGAGAGCTTGAAGAAAATAATTTTGACCTGTCCTTCACCGGCTTTTCAGAAGGCGAACTAGAAAGTATTTTAGAAGATCTGACAGGGCATGCGGGGAACGGCGGGAAGGTTACCGATAATCATGAAATCAATCTTGATGATTACGAAGAGGATCAATTTGAACATACCTGCCCTAAATGTGGATTCTCTTTTAATGAGTAGGTGAGCAATAATGAACAGTTATAGATGGTATCTGTCTGATCTGAAAAATGTTGAGCAGAACGGATTGAAGGTTTTTAGTGCGTTTTCATGTGGTGGCGGTTCCTCCATGGGTTACAAGCTTGCTGGCTATAACCTTCTTGGAAACTGTGAAATTGATCCGCAAATGATGAAAATCTATAGAAAGAATCACAATCCTAAATACTCGTTTTTAATGGATATCAGGAAATTTAACAAGTTGGACGATCTTCCGGAGGAATTATTCAATTTGGATATTTTCGATGGATTCCCTCCATGCAGTGTATTTTCAATGGCAGGTGATCGAGAGGATGCTTGGGGAAAAGAAAAATCTTTCAGAGAGGGCCAGGCCAAACAGTCACTTGATGATTTGTTTTTTGAGTATTTGAATGCAGTTGAAAAATTGAGACCTAAAATCTTTGTAGCTGAAAATGTGAAAGGCATGATCATTGGCAAAGCAAAAGGGTATGTGAAGCTTGTAATAGAAAGAGCGAAAGAAATCGGCTATGACGTTCAGGTGTTTTTGTTGAATGCTGCCACAATGGGAGTCCCGCAAAGAAGAGAGCGGGTCTTTTTTATTGGACGAAGGAAAGATCTGAACTTACCTCAGTTAAAGCTCTCGTTTAATGAGCGGCCTATCCCTTATAAAGAGTTTAGGAGCGGGCGTGGATCCAGATTGAAAGAGACATCAAAATTGTATCGGAGATGGGTGAAGAGAAAACCATCAGATAGCAACATAGGTGATATAACGAAAAGGACAGAGGGGAAAGAATCTAATTTCAATACGATTTTAGTGAAAAACAGTCTTGTGCCGCCTACACTTGCCAGTGGTTCTGTCTTTGTCAGATATGACGAGCCTTATTATATCTCTGAACGAGACATTATTTTGATGCAATCATTTCCTCTCGATTATGACTTTATGGACGCTTCAGTGCAGTATGTTTGTGGTATGAGTGTCCCGCCTATCATGATGAAGAGAATAGCGGAACAAATAAAGACCCAATGTTTTTCTTAATGTCTAAATACTAGGTGGCAATTTGTTTAATTAAGTATTAAATTAAAGTAAACAAATTTCACAAGGGTGGTAGAGGTATGGCAAAAGAAAATAGAGGATTAGGTAAGGCTGCTTTAGAAGTAGCAGTAGAGGCTTTTGGTAGTAGCATAGGTGCTACCATACCGTTAAATTTTGTTAATCATGTTGCGGAGCGTCTTAATAAGATTAATCAATCCTCTGAAAATTTGGAGCAACTAGAATCAGAGGTTGCGAGGCAAGAGATAATTTCTGAAGCACAAGCTAAGGTATTTCAAGAGGTCGCTATAGCAGATAGAATCATGCGTGCTAACGAAGTAGAAATTGAGGAATATTATGATACACAGGGTGATGGAGCAGCAGGAGTTCAATATAAGGAATCAAATTTGAATATAGGACTTTCTGGGTCCGGTCGTAGGATTAGTAAAAGAGTATATCGCTTTAAAGGTTTCCAAGAGACGGAACTGCGACCAGATGAACAGCAATCAGAAGAATTAAAGTCAGAAGAGAAAGAAGAGAAGCAACAAACAGAGGAATAATTAGAACAAACCGTCTTTATCCATAAGGCGGTTTTTTTAAATGAGAAAAGAGGGTGCTGCTAACACCCTCCTCTTTCAAAACAGAGAAAAACTCCCTGTCAAAGAGCGTGATCAAGACGCGGCCGCGTTGTGGGAAAACATCACGTTCTCATCTCATATTGTAATGGAGGACAGGGAGGATGGCAATAGAAAATAGAAACATATGTTCCCTTTCTGGTGATGAAAAAGAGAATCTCCTTCTCCTGCATAGTGCCGAGTTGTTAGAGAACATCAGTCAATCAAAAGAGAAATACCGAAAAATCATTCAAGCAGGTATTGCCCAGTGGGTTAAAGACTTCCAAAGTGGCCATATCAAGGTGAATACTGTGGACGATTTGAAAAAGCTCATAGAGCTTGATATAGAGCTTCAGAAAGATGAAGATTTGTACTAATTAATCACATAGCAAAACGCCATAAAAGCTTCTTATGGCGTCTGCAGTTTACAGGGAGGTGATTCAAAAGGCTTTGGATTTACTCTAAGATTAGTAAAGGAATGTAGCACCAACAATGATCAACAGGATGAATAAGACTACGATCAATACGAAGCTGCTTCCGTATCCGCCGCCAGAGTATCCACCAGAATATCCGCTGTAGAATCCCATGATATCGCCTCCTTTAGTAGAGATAGTATAAGGTATGCCAAACAATAACTTTCGACATAGATGTAAGTCTAAATAAGAAAAAATGAATATTTTGTCTAAAGGTGTAACAGCAGACACATCAGAAAAATTTATATAAAACAAACACAAACTTAATTATGAGGTCCGGAGGTGGGTGAGATGTAATGCCGAGACCACGAGATCCTAAACGAGATGAAGCCTTCCGTCTGTGGGAAGAAAGCGGCGGAACCCGTGTTCCACGTTCACCAACTGATACTCGATCCTCCGCGGTCCGTGGGGGCTTGAACGATGGGAAAAGATTTTGAACGTACCGCGGGAATCAGGTGACACCGATGAGATCCGCCGATTGCGCTGAGTCCGCCTTAATTAATTCCTTAGTTTCCGTAAATTCACTGAGTTCTTCGATGATATGCAACACATGTCTGAACTCATAGAAACCTTGGAGAATATGAAGCCGGCTCACTTGGCATATACCTTGCGAGCCGCTTTAAATGAACCGCTTCAGATAATAGATACTGTCATTCTGAATAACAGAAGATATCGAAAAGTAAGCGAGCTGAAGGCGAATTGGCAGGGATGGAAGAAGCTTGAGACAGAAATAGCATCACAAGAGAAAGCTGATAAGGCTCTTTCAGATGCAAAAGCCTATGTTCAAGAAAACTTTACTAATCAAAAACTGACCGTTCTTACAGGAACAAACGCAATTCAGGATTTTGTACCCTATAAGAATAAAAAGGACGCTTAAAGCTAAAAACCTGCCCTCAGTGAACAAACTGGGGGTATTTTTTTATGCAAAAAAAGAAAGCCTATTAAATCAGGCTTTTGCGAGTTTTCTAGTTAACATACTGTGAATTCTTAAAAAGTGTTATCTGAAAAAGTTTTTTATAGCCTCTAAACGTATGTTATGACCACATTCTTCACAAGTATATTTTCCATTCATGTTTTCTTTAACTTGCTTATATTTCAATGTGCCTTCATATACTCTAAATTTTTTCCTGCAACTTATACAAATTACTTCGTAATAAAAAATCACAAATCCCTCCTTTTCTTAAAATTAATATATACAACAAAGGACTTAATTTTAATTTTTATTTGAACTTTGGGCGAACTATTCAAGATGCAATGAAGCATCACTAAAAAGGCCCTGTCTCTTAATGAGGGGGCCTTTTTGTTTTTATCTCCATCTCCAGTTTATTTCGTTATCTTCTTCGTAGATTCCTGGTAAAGAAATCCCTACTTTTTTTTGCTCATCATCGATGATAAACCAATTATCATCATCTAGTAGAGCATCATCAAACTTCTCAATTGCAGAGGGATCATCTTCATCCACCACTGCTCTGAAAAAATCTTTGAATTTTTCCATATTCTCATTAGGTTTGATTTTTCCATAAGCCCAAGGCCCTTCTATTGTTGCTCCATCTATTTCACCTAAGCATTCATTTTGATAATAAAGAAACATACTCCTCACTCCTTAGGAAACATTTTGAAGTATTCTTTTGGTATCTCACCTTTAACAAAATACTCCGTATCTCTACTAGTCCATTTTAGAGCTTTTTTCTTCCAATTTTCTGTTTGTCTCGTGTCATTTTTAATAAGTCTCTCAATTTGTTTTGGATTCAGGATAGCAACTCCTTTTAGTTCTCCAGAACGTATGGCTTTTCGTAGAGCTGATATATTTAATTCAATAGTATATTCCCCGTAACCTTTTGCTATCTTTTTGTTAATTGTAAAACTGGTATATGGACTATTGGATTTTCCACCTTTCCTATACCCTCCTAAAATATGTTCCGTAACAGTTACCTGACGGCCTTGATACATTCCACTTTTGTTTGCGGGGACAAGGTTCCCGGTCTCAGGTGAAATATGAGATTTACCGATACCATTTGGTCTTTTTGTTGCATAAGGGAAATCTTCTCCTCTGAATAAGTTGGAAGGATTACCTGCACCAGAATTTATTTTTAATGCTTTACCTGCACCAATCATTCCTATTGGAGCAATTGAGGCAAGCGCACTGTTTAAGCTGTTTTCACGTCTCTCCTCGGAAATTTTATTCCCAAACATATCGCGGCCAGTTATTGCTTCACTAAAACCATTCGCTGACGCAAGACCGTAGAGTCCTTTACTGGAGTTTTGAAGGGCAGGGAATGTCTTAGAAGTTTTATAGATATCAAGCGCTTTGTCTGCCCTATAGATGGCTTTGCTCGTTGAGTAAACAGCCTTTCCGCCTTTGGCTAATTTCCCGGTCCAGCCAACTATAGGGATGTATCCTGCCGCAGCCATTGCGCCAGCTGCCACCCGTTGCCCATCAGTTAATTTTTCACCGGTGACTGGATCGACACCATCAGCAGCTCTCTTATAATCATAATATCCGGAGACTTCCCCCGTAAAATTACAAACGAAATCCCAAGTCTTTTCATACCATGGCCTATTTGCGAGTTCTTCCTGTTCTTTCGCAATTCTTCTTTGTTCGGCCTGCTGATCTTTGAAGGAAATATAATCAGTAGATTGTTTTTTTACATCCTCGGTCATCTTATGAATTTCACTGTCCCTATAAGCTTTTGCATTATAGTAAATAGGGGAGGCGCTTTTGCCTTTTGATGTAGCGTTCATGAGTGCTTGGTAATCAGCTTGAATCAATTGTTCATTTGCTTCTGAGAGCGCATATTCAGATGTTAAATTTTCATCGATATCATAAATTTTTTTGATAGTCTTGGTACGTTTGTTGTCGGTTGAAGAGAGTTCGTCTTTAAAAGTTTCTGTGGAGAATAAATCTAGCGGTAGTATGTCGTTGATGTCATTTAGAATGTCCTTCATTGCTTTTTTCTGTTCTGACATGATGGATTTTGATTTAGTATAAGCGTTTGCCAGCTCGTGCTCTAAAAAAGATTCTTCTATGTAGGCATCCGATAAGCTTGCGTCTTCCAGAATGCCAGTAACACTCGTGAGAAATGCGATTTTCATGTCAATCAAATCAATCCACTGGTCAGCGATCCCTGCTTGATCTTCATAAAATGCCTTTATGTTATTGGCACCCTTACCTGAAAACTCACTGTCATCAAGATCAGCCACTGATTTGAAGGCTTTCTTTAATTTGACCATTTGACTCCTTGTATCTTTGTATTCCTTTGCACGGTTTTCAGCTTCAGAAAGCAATGATTTAGCTTCAAATACCTTCATGATCATATCCTTTCATTTAAAAAGCTTCAACGAAATTTTACCATAAGAAAAAGTAGAAGCAGAATGTAATGTCATTTTAAAAAAGCGAAATGATCAATTTGATGTGTGTCATTTAACCTATTATTTGAATCAGATTATCATCGATATTTATAATCTCAAATCAGCATTTGCCTAGGTTCAATTGTTATGTTTCATCATATGTTATGTGTAATAAACCCAAAAATTCCAATGGAGGAGTGCTATTTATGTACTACAATCAGGTTCCTATGCTAACTCATTGGAGGCATATGCATGATTGGGAGTCTTTTGTTGATGCACAAGTGACTCGGCAGGAAGCGGATATGACAGGAATCTGGCGAGGCAACGATGGAGGCGTGTACTACATCCGGCATGATGACCCCCATGTCTGGTGGGCAGGCTTCAGCGACAACGGTAGGGGGCAACACTGGACACACGTGTTTCATGGAATGCGGATGTTTGATGAAACTGGATCAGAGGTGATCTCTGGAAATTGGGCCGATGTACCGCGTGGAACGAACAGGGGCAGTGGCACCTTAGTCGTCGCCCGTAGTGGAGACCGGTTGACTAAGGTATCCGGTGGAATTGGCGCGACTACATGGCAACGAATTCGGTATTAAATGTAGTGGACTTATGCTGTAACGAATAAAAATTCCAATAGAGGAGAGCTACTTATGTACTACAATCAGGTACCTATATTAACTCATTGGAGGCAACCTGCGTACGATTTGACAGGAACCTGGCGAGGCGACGATGGAGGCATTTACTACATCCGCCATCTCGATAACAATAAGGTCTGGTGGGTAGGATTAAGCGACAACGGCAGTGGTCATAATTGGACCAATGTGTTAGAAGGGGAAGTGAGTTACGATTGGAGTGGAGCGGTGGAATTGAGCGGACATTGGTATGATGTACCGCGTGGAACGAACAGGGGCAGCGGCATCTTGGGCTTTTCGGTACGATTGGGCGATCTCGTCAAAACATACCAAAGCAGTGGATTCAGCGCTAATAGATTGAGGAAAATATCATAGTTGTTTGGGGCACCTGAAAACGGGTGCTTTTTACGTTTAAGCTAATGGGTCGATAGTAGAACTGAGGTTGCTCTTAGGAAACCGTATTGTAGTATTAACATTAACTTATAAATGTTCTAAATCAAATTAAAAGAATAAACAAGAAATGATAGTAATAACCTTAAACATACTTCACAGTTGCACGGATATCCTCTTCATTCTTTCCTGTCTTCTTTTTCAAATCATTCAAAACGATTCTTTCCATTAAAGTAGAACATAATATAAAACGCCAGGGTTCCTCTGGCGCCTAAACGGGAAAGCTTATAATTTTTTAAGTGGATATCGTTTGAATGTTATGCTCTTCAAAAATTCGTTTTGCTACAAAGGTTGCATTCAGCACTCTTAGAAAGCCGGTATAAGGCGTACAGTGAAATATTGATTCAACTATCTCACCTGGTGAAAGCCCAACATTGAGTGCTGCATATATATGAACATGTAGTTGTGGTTCACAGCCACCTTGTGTAGTGAG
>NZ_JAVAXX010000198.1:0-12300 GCF_042709275.1 Bacillus sp. LR_5
ACCTTCTATTCGTCAACTGCTTTTTTAGAAAAACTTTTTTTGGACTTGCTGTTCCGTTCCCCGGCTATTATAATATGTCTTAATTTTCTAACAATAGAGGTGATGGGGTTTTGCATTCTTTGATTTCTTCCGATGATGTTTGGGTATTATGGGGGTTTATTGCGGTGTGGGCGGCAGTGAGTATCGGGCTGGAGCAGCGCTTTAAGTGGGCGTCCGCTGTGTCGGGTGCTATTATCGCGCTGGCAGGTGCTATGGTGTTTACAAATGTAGGAGTGCTTCCTGTTGAGTCGCCTGTGTATGATACTGTGTGGTCTTATGTGGTGCCGCTGGCGATACCACTTTTATTGTTTCAGATCAATGTTCGGCAAATTTTTAAGGAAAGCAGGCGTTTGCTGTTTATTTTTCTGATTAGCTCCGCTGGCACTGTGCTTGGGAGCATTCTTGCTTTTTTTCTACTTAAACAGCATATTCCCTATCTCGATAAAATCGGCGGGATGATCAGCGCCTCTTATATCGGCGGCGGGGTCAACTTTGCGGCGATGGCGGCAAAATTTGAGACGCCTGGTGAATATGTGTCGGCTACCGTTGTGGCTGATAATTTTATGATGGCGCTTTTGTTTTTTATTTTAATCAGCATTCCTGCACTCAAATGGTTTCAGCGGCATTATGCCATGCCGTTTGAAGAGAAGGTAAAAGCCGATGAAAACAGCGGAAACAGTGCTGAAAGCTATTGGAAACGGAAGGATATTTCCTTAAAGGATATCGCATTTAATGCCGGTGCCGCTTTCGCACTTGTTGCGGTTAGTATGAAGGTTTCCGGTTATTTTAAAAGCATTTTTTCTCATCCCCTGCTGACCGGTACGCTTGGCGATCAGTACCTGGTGCTTACGTCTTTAACTGTTCTTATCATTTTTCTTTTCCCGCGTTTTTTTGAAAGGCTCAATGGATCTCAGGAACTTGGAACCTTTTTGATTTATTTGTTTTTTGTGGTGATCGGCATTCCTGCAGATCTCCGCTTAATCGTCACGAATGCGCCTCTTATTCTATTATTCGTGTTTATCATTGCGATCAGCAATTTAGCAGTTTCCTTAGCTGCCGGAAAATTGTTCCGCGTGCGGCTTGAAGAAATTCTGCTCGCCGTCAACGCTACTGTCGGGGGACCGACGACTGCGGCTGCGATGGCAATTGCCAAGGGATGGCGGGAGCTTGTCGCCCCGATCATGCTTGTCGGTACGCTCGGCTACTTAATCGGCAACTATGTTGGCACTTTTATGGGAAATTGGTTTTCTTCCTTCTTATAAAAAGGATATTTGCATTTCCCTGAGAATAATGTAAGAGGAATGCTGACACGAGAACGGAGAGATCACTGTATGTTAAAAGGAATAACCATTTATGTTAGACCTTTAGAAGTAACGGATGCCGAAGAAAATCTGCGGCTGCAAAGCGAAAATCGGGATTTTTTCGAACAGTTTTCTATGATACGCGCAGACGATTACTATACGGTTGAGGGGCAAAGAAAACGGATAACCGAGTATCAGGAAAGACTTGAGAAAGATGAAGAATATCATTTTGGCATCTTTACAGCGTCAGACGATAGATTAATCGGGACGGTTTCGCTCTTTCAAATCATCCGTGGCGCGCTGCAAACTGCGTTCATCGGGTATTTTTTAGACAAAGCCCATAATGGAAAGGGCATTATGACAGAGGCAGTCAGATTGGTTGTTGATTATGCGTTCCACGAATTGAAACTGCATCGGATTGAAGCCGGTGTGATGCCCCGTAATCTCGGGTCCATGCGTGTTTTAGAAAAAGCGGGATTTCATAAAGAAGGCATCGCCCGAAAAAATGTAAAAATTAATGGCGTTTGGGAGGATCATCAAGTCCTCGCGATTCTGAATCCTGATGACGAACAATAATAAAAGAAGCCGGGCCATCCCCGGCTTCTTTGTTAACGAACCGCAACTGGAGCAATTTCTTTCAGCGCTTGTTCGAAATCGTGTTCTAAATCGTCTGCATGTTCGACGCCCACACTCAGACGGAGCAGGCCATCAGTGATACCGCGTTTTTCACGCTCTTCCTTAGGCATTGCCGCGTGAGACATCGTTGCCGGATAGGACAAAATCGATTCCACGGCGCCAAGGCTGACAGCGAAGACCGGCAGTGACACATTCTCGACTAACTTCTTAACGGCCTCTTTGCTTTCAAGCTCAAAAGATAGCACGGCGCCCGCTCCCGTTGACTGGCTTTTATGGGTTTCAGCGCCGGGATGATCAGCCAGTCCCGGATAATACACGCGCTTGACCGCCGGGTGCTTCTGGAAAAATTCCGCAAGCCGCTGGGCTGTTTGACTCGCTTTCTCTAAACGGACCTGCAACGTTTTTAATCCGCGCAGGACAAGCCAGCAATCTTGCACGCCAAGGACGGCGCCGAACGCGTTTTGCAGCTTATACAGCTGCTTCCCAAGCTCTTCATCTTTGACAGCAGCCAAACCTGAGAGCACATCGCTGTGTCCGCTTAAGAATTTTGTCGCGCTGTGAAGTACAATATCCACGCCGAGGTCAAGCGGTCGCTGCAGTGCCGGTGTCATGAATGTATTGTCCAGAAAGGTCAGACAGCCGTTTTCTTTTGCAAGCTGAACAACCGCTTTAATATCCGTAATCCCAAGTGTCGGATTTGACGGTGTCTCCATATAAATGACCTTTGTGTTCGGCTTGATGCTCCGCGCCACTTCATTACGATCCGTCATGTCGACAAACGTATGCTCAATGCCAAACCGGGTCAGCACCTCTGTCACCATACGGAAGGTTCCGCCGTATACATCTTCTGTCACAAGAACGTGATCACCCTGTGACAGCAGTAAAAATGCTGTTGAGATGGCAGCCATGCCTGAACTGAAAGCAAATCCTCTTGTTCCGCCTTCCAGTGCGGCAATTGTTTCTTCGAGAGCTGTTCTTGTCGGCGTGCCAGAGCGGCTGTAATCATATGCCCCGAACTCTTCAAATGAAGATTGGTGAAAAGTCGAGGCGTGCTGAATCGGTACACTGACCGCCCCGGTTCCGCCGTCTGTTTTAAATGGATTGTGCACGAGCTGGGTTTCCAGCGTCCAATTGTGTTTACTCAAAAGAAACAGCTCCCTCTTTGACCTGACATAATGCCTGTTTTAGATCCTCTTTTAAATCTTCCGCATGTTCAATACCGACAGAAAAGCGCAGCAACCGATTGCACACCCCGTTTGCGATGCGGATCTCTTCAGGAATATCCATGTGCGTCTGGGTCGCAGGGTATGTAATAAAGCTTTCCACCCCGCCGAGGCTTTCTGCAAAACAAATGGTCTTCAGCGCTTTTAAAAACGGATTGACCCATTCTTCTTTTTGCAGACGGAAGGACAGCATGCCGCCTTTTCCGGGATACAGCACATCCGAAATTTCTTCCTGCTCTTCTAAAAACGCCGCAAGCTCCTGCGCGTTTGCCTGATGCTGGCCCATTCTGAGGCTCAGCGTCTTCATTCCTCTCATCAGAAGCCACGAATCAAATGGCGGCAGGACGGCGCCGATTGCATTTTGATGCTGAAACATTTCCTCTCCGAGCTGCTCATCCTTCACCACGACAAGTCCAGCAAGCAGATCGTTATGCCCGCCTAAATACTTGGTTGCGCTGTGAATGACAATGTCAGCTCCCAGCTCAAGCGGCCGCTGCAAGACCGGTGTATAAAATGTATTATCTACGATCAGCAGAAGACCGTGCTCCTTTGTAATCCGGGCAATATGTGCAATGTCCGCCTCCTGCATGAGGGGGTTTGTCGGCGTTTCCACAAACACCGCTTTTGTATTCGGCGTAATCTTAGAGCGTAAACAGTCCTCATCGCTGAAATCATCATAATGAAAAGTCAATCCGTATTTTTTCCATTCATTTTCAAATAAACGGTACGTGCCGCCATATAGGTCCGATGAAACGATCAGTTCATCTCCGCTTTTAAACAGCGCCATAATCGTTTGGATAGCAGCCATTCCCGAACTAAAGGCAAGCCCTCTCGCGCCGTTTTCTAAGTTAGCGATGGCGTCCTCAACAAGCTGGCGTGTCGGATTTTTTGTGCGGACATAATCAAATCCGGTAGATTCTCCGATCCCTCTGTGGCGGTATGCTGTTGATAAATAGATAGGAGCACTCACTGTTCCCGTGACTTCATCGCTACGGTTCCCAATTTGAGCTAATTTCGTTTCAACGTGCTGTGACATATAGCTGACACCTTCCCTTTTCAAAATAAAAACCCCTTCTTCATAAGAAGAAGGGGTTTAACGCTTCTTCTTATCTTCCAAGCATAAAAAACGCTTGCTGGATTTAGCACCTTGGCGCTTTGCACATGCAAAACAAGCCGGTTGCTGAGGTTTCTAAGGGCCAGTCCCTCCACCTCTCACGATAAGAAATATCGATTTCAATTTTCTGATTGTTTTATATTAGCGCAATTCACAGTTTATTTCAACACTTTTTTCTTCGTGTGCCGAACCGTTTAAAGAGAGAAATTTCTAATAATTCATGGTACAATAATTGAAAATGCAAGAAAGTATAGTGATGTCCTGGAGGAATGTTTTTATGGCACCGAAAAACGGCACAGTGCAAGAAAAGAAATTCTTTTCAAAAGAGCTTAACGAGGAAATGACCTTGCTTGTTTATCTGCCGTCCAACTACTCCCCGCTTTATAAATACCATGTCATTATCGCGCAGGACGGCCACGATTATTTCAGGCTGGGGAGAATCGGCAGACAGGTTGAGGAATTGCTGTCGAAACGCGAAATAGACCGGAGCATTATTATCGGTGTTCCTTATAAGGATGTAAAAGAGCGCAGAAACACCTATCATCCGGAGGGTTCAAAATTTTCGGCTTATAAACGGTTCATCGCCCATGAGCTCGTTCCTTTTGCAGATGATGAGTATCCAACCTATCAGATCGGTTACGGCCGAACGCTGATAGGTGATTCGCTCGGAGCAACCGTGTCACTTATGACAGCGCTTGATTATCCGAATATGTTTGGCAACATCATCATGCAGTCTCCCTATGTTGACAAACACGTACTAGAAGCCGTAAAACAGTCAGACGATATCAAACACCTCTCTATTTATCACCAAATCGGAACAAAAGAAACTGACGTCCACACGACAGACGGGAACATTCTGGACTTTACAGAACCGAACCGGGAGCTGAAACAGCTGCTGGAGAAAAAGCTTTCCGATTATGATTTCGAGCCATTTGACGGAGACCACAAATGGACATACTGGCAGCCGCTCATCACCCCGGCGCTGAAAAAAATGCTTTAACACTCTATCATACTTTATTTCCAGGAGGGACATAATATGAAATATGGAATCGTTTTATTTCCATCAAAAAAGCTCCAAGACCTTGCAAACTCTTACAGAAAGCGCTATGACCCAAGCTACTCTCTGATCCCGCCTCATTTGACGCTGAGAGCATCCTTTGAATGCGCGGAGGAGAAAGCGGATCAGCTCGTATCACATTTAAGAAACATCGCAAAAGAGTCCCACCCACTCGTTCTCAAAATGACAAAATACAGCTCATTTGCGCCTGTCAATAATGTCATTTACATCAAAGCAGAACCGACGGAAGAGTTAAAAACACTCAATGAAAAGCTATACACCGGTGTGTTGGCAGGAGAACAGGAATATAATTTCGTTCCGCATGTGACGGTCGGCCAAAACCTTTCCGACGATGAGCATTCAGATGTGCTGGGACAATTAAAAATGCAGGAAGTGTCGCATGAAGAAATCGTTGACCGTTTCCACTTGCTTTACCAGCTGGAAAACGGATCGTGGACAGTATATGAAACCTTCTTGCTAGGCAGAGGAGAATAATGTTTGAAAGCAGTTATCGCAAAAAATGAAGAACAACTGAAAGATGCATTCTATGTAAGAGAAGAAGTCTTTGTCAAAGAACAAAACGTGCCTGCTGAAGAAGAAATTGACGAACTTGAAAATGAGTCAGAGCATATCGTCGTGTATGACGGCGAAAAGCCTGTCGGTGCCGGAAGATGGCGCATGAAGGACGGCTACGGCAAGTTAGAGCGCATTTGCGTACTGAAAAGCCACCGCTCAGCCGGTGTCGGCGGCATCATTATGAAAGCGCTCGAAAAAGCCGCGGCAGACGGAGGCGCTTACGGTTTCATTTTAAACGCGCAAACACAGGCTGTGCCGTTTTACAAGAAACACGGGTATCGCGTGCTTTCTGAAAAAGAATTCCTCGATGCCGGCATTCCGCACTTACAAATGATGAAGGACTGAACGCATCCGGATCTTTTGAGATCCGGATTTTTACTGCATATAAAAAAACCGTTCTCTCGTATGAACGGTTTTTTATACATATCGATTAATATATGTGCCCATTCCTTTTTCTCGCAATCTCTTATAAAGAGAGCGCTTACGTTTCATCTCGTTTACTTTTCTTTCAGCTGCCGTTTGATTCTCCTGCTGCTTTTCCAGTTCTTTGTATACCCGCTGAAACGGGACATAGCTGATTTTTTCGGTTCCGGCATAATCCTGCTTATGTCCAATCGTTCTATTAGCATATTGAGCGTATTGCTGGTTCTGAATTTGACCTGCATATATCATACAATACCCACCCCTCTGCTGTCTCTTTTCCCTTAAACTTACTTTTTGAAACACATTTCTTTTGATATGATAGTCATTGTCTGTAATGAACACCTTTTGATTGGGAGGACCCCTTTTTGAAATGCGCCCGACTGAATGATAGAATCATACATTTACATACATATTCGAGAGAACATTATCAATTCCTCTTTGAAGAGGGAATAAAAGGACATTTATTTTGTTCTCATTGCGGAAAGCCCGTTTTGTTACGGCTTAACATCGCCGATCCGCCAGAGTTTATCCATCGCCAGCCAGGCGATTTTCCGGCATGTGAGGAGGCGTGCGAACCGAAGCCCTCTAAAGAGGAAAAAAAAGAAGACGATCAGGAATCTGGTGTCATTCGTTTACCCAAGGGAAAAGCGATCGCCGCTGACCCGTCCCCAGCTGTTACGGAATGGCACCGTCCTAGAAGCATTAAACCAGGAACACCATTTGTGCCAAAAACAATAGAACCCGATACGAGCCTTTTTCCGTCTGTCGGCTTAAACACGGATCAACTGAAAGCTGTCACGGAAACAGAGGGCCCGCTGCTCGTGCTTGCAGGTGCGGGGAGCGGAAAAACACGGGTGCTGACAGCCCGTGCCGCCCACATGATCGAACACTTAGGCATACCGCCTGAAAATATGCTGCTTGTCACCTTTACAACAAAAGCTGTCGCTGAAATGAAAGAGCGTATGGCCAACCAGTACGGATTACAGCCGGCAAAAGTCAGAAGACTTGTGACAGGAACATTCCACAGTCTGTTTTATAAGATCTTGTATCACTCTAATTCTGCTAAATGGAACGGTGAGCATCTGCTGAAAATGGAGTGGCAGCGGGAACAATATATCAAAAAAGCACTCTATGAAGAAGGCATCGATGAGAAAGAATTCCCAGTTGACCAAGCTCTGCAGCAGATCGGTTTTTGGAAAAACACTTATGTCCCAAATGAACGCATCCCTCTAAAAGATGAGTGGGAAAAACAAGTTTATCGTTTATATGAACATTATGAACGCCAGAAAAAAGAACACAGCCAATTTGATTTTGATGACATGGCTTCAGCCTGCTATGAATTGTTTATCGAGCGGCCTGACCTTCTGGAACAATATCAATCTCGGTTTACGTATATCTTAATTGATGAGTTTCAGGACATTAATCCGGTTCAATACAAAATCATGCAAATGCTCGCCAGCCCGGAGCAAAACCTGTGCTGTGTCGGAGACGATGACCAGTCCATCTACGCGTTTCGCGGAAGCAATCCGTCTTTCATTCTTGATTTTCAAAAGGATTATCCGGGAGCGAAGACGATCTATTTAACTGCGAACTACAGGTCTACGCACCCGATCGTCTCTAGTGCTGATATCGTTGTGAAAAAGAACAAAAACAGATATGCCAAAACGCTTGAAGCGGCCCGCGATGACATTCAGGTCCCTGTGCTGTTTTATCCTTATGATGAAGAGGAAGAAGCCACAATGGTCGTTTCCGATATCAAAGAAAAAATTCAAAATGGAGCCAGTCCAGAAGACTTTGCGGTTCTGTACCGCACAAACAGCGGAGGCCGTGCTATTTATGAAAGGCTTCATCAATCATCAATTCCGTATACAGCTGACCGCGGCGTCCAATCGTTTTACAGCAGACGGATCGTCCGCCAGATTCTCGCCTACTTGTATGCCAGCCAAAATGAGGATGACACCGAAGCGATTAAACATTTGCTTCCCGCCTTGTTTTTAAAACAGTCCGCTTTGAATACGCTGAAGGCGCTCTCGATTACAGAGGACTGTACCATGATCAAAGCGCTGGCCAAATTGCCTGATCTGAAGCCATTCCAGCTGGACAAAATCAAGAAAATCGTACCGTTTTTTGCAAGCCTCCGCACGATGAAGCCCGTAGAAGCCATCACCTTTGCAGAAGGAAAAATGGGCTTCTCCGAGTATTTAAAAAAGCGGGGCAATGAGGGCAACAAGCTGGAAAAAGGCTCTGATGACCTGCGTGACATCAAGGTTGTCGCCAAGAAGTTCAAAACGATTCCTGACTTTCTTGCCCACGTAGACCATATGAGGGCCGCTGAGAAAAACAGAACGGATGAACATGGCGTTCAGCTGATGACCATTCACCGGTCAAAAGGCCTTGAATTCAAAACAGTCTACGTGTTAGGCACTGTAGACGGCTCGATTCCGCACGATTTCTCATTAGAAACGGCAAGAAAAGGAGACGAGGCCGCTCTTGAGGAGGAAAGACGCCTTTTATATGTAGCCATGACCCGGGCGAAACAGCATTTATATTTGTCTTGCCCCGCTAACAGGCGCGGCAAAACAGCCAACCGCTCAAGATTTTTGTATCCCCTTCTACAAAAAGCAAGACAGCCCTTGCATCATTAACAGCCCGGCAGATTACTGCCGGGTTTTTACTGTAAAAAAAGGCCCGCTGCAGTGAGTCAGCCAGGCCATCCACTTATTTATTATCCATCATTTTAGAAATCGTGCCAAAATCAAGCTTTTCTTTTCCGCTTGTAATAGATTCCACAATTTTATCTTCTAATTCTTTTGGCACGCGTCTGTTTGCCATCTGCGCTACGCGGTTAATCACACTGCGCACTGTATTTTCATCTTTAAAATTAGCGTTTTGGAGTGATCCGGCAAGATTCATTACATCCTGCATCTTCACACCTGTTTTCTTTTCGATGTTCTTAAAAAATTGATTATCCATAATGCGCCTCCTTTTGGCGGAGTAATACAGTATTGTATGAATGCACATAATACAATGTGCTTTTCCAACATTTTTAAAAATAAACACAAGGCAAGGAAGCACGGGTTATAACCCGTACTTCCTCAATACATCTTAAAAGAAAGATGCACCTACGATGATGAGGAGAATGAATAATACGACCAACAAAACAAATGTTGAACCATAGCCGCCGCCGTAACCGCCAGCATAACCGCCATAACAGCCGCCGTAGCCGCCGCCGAATCCGTATCCAAAGCCCATAGATAAGCACCTCCTTTACTCTCTATACACTATGTGAGCTGCTTGGATCGGCTTGGATATTCGCATAGGGCGTTTGCGGATTTATGATTGATCATATTGAGCTTGATGTTTCTTAAGTAAGGCCTCCGTTTTTTCAGCCAGCTCTTCAATCTCATCTTCAAATTCCAGACCGGCTTTATCAAATGCATCCAAGTCTTTTCTGATACGGCCCATCGTGTCTTCATACTCTTTTTGCTTTTGTTCGTGTGGTTCATATCTTCCTTCTATCCATTTTTCAAACTCATTCACTTTTATCCCCCCGCTTATGATATATGCTGAGCGAGGCCGCCCCGTTAAAAAAACAAAAAACCGGAGTTCTCCGGTTTCTTTGCCAGGCTATTGAGGCTTTTTCTTTTTATTTCCGCACCCGCAGCCTTTCTTTTTTATCTTTTTTGATTGATACGATGAATCTGTATATGGAGATTTTTGGGAAGGTTTATGATGTTGGTTCATTTTTGTCCCCTTCCTTTCCTTATGTCATATATGCTACTTTATGCTGATGCTAGTGAAAAGTTGCTGGTGGTAACGCCTCATTCTTGCAGCCATTTTGATACGAGCGTTTCTATGATGCCGGCAAGGCCGGCGATCGCCAAAAGTAAAATCAGCCACTGCGCCGCTTGCGGGATCAACGCCTGGCATAAAATCAAAAAGCCGGCGCACCACACGCCTGTGCACCAATAGCAGCTCAGCAATTCACCAATAAACGCCCTGACACCGGTTCCCTTAATCACGATATAGGTTTCAATGTTCCCGTCCGCATCCTTTTCTTCCTTCTCTTCATGAAACAGACTGCGAAGCGGCGCCATAATCGTGTCAAACACCAGCAGGCGGGCGAGCCGAAAGACCGCAAGCGATAGAAGAACAATTGTCAGCCCATTTATAACCACTCGTTCACTCCTTTGCCAATCATGATCCCTTCACATATATGCCAAAACCCTATTCTTCATGAATTGTATCTTGTCCGGCAGAAAATTGGTTATTTTTATTATTCCGCTCTGCACCCCATTTGCATTATATAGAGTATGGATAAGAAAGGAGTGAAGGTTATGTCATTTGAAACAAAAATTGAATCCCTGCATCCTGACATATTTGAGCAATTATCAAGCGAATTCGAGCAGCAGATCGAAGTGATTGATTGCGAAAATATCACAATAGATACGTCACATATAACATCTGCCCTTTCTATACAAGCCTTGGTTACAACATTGATTATCCTGCTGACACAGCTCGTTATTGCCGACGAGGACTTGGCCGACACAGTAGCAAGCGAAATACTCATTCTCGATAACTCTCAAATCAAAAAAAGAACCATCATTAAAATTATCAACAGCCGAAACATCAAGATTACTTTGTCTGCAGACGAAATAATAACCTTTGTACAAATCTTGCTTCAGGTGTTAAACAGTATGCTACTTGAATTCGACATCCTTTAATCCTTTCTTTTCACAAACTAAAAGTTGAGGTGAGAACAAATGTCAGATAACGATAAAATCAAAGAAGAGCTTGAAAAGCTCCCAGAAGTTGATCCAATGATGAAAATGCTGGTCCAAAACATATTTGTAAAACACGGCATCACAAAAGACAAAATGAAAAAAGTATCAGATGAAGAAAAAGAAATGCTTTTGAATATGGTAAAAGACCTGCAAGCGAAATCAGCGGAGCTAGCTGAAAAACACAAGAAGAAAAAAGAAGAAGAAGCCGTACAAGAGCAAAAGAGCGATAAACCGCTTAGCCGCAGAGAGCAGCTCATTGAACAGCTCAGACAAAGACGGCAAAACAATAACAATTCAAATTAATCATAAAAAATAGGGCACATCATCAAGATAAATGCCTCAGTCAAAGTAAGAGGCTCGCTCATTTAATAACAGTAAAAGAAAAGGAGGAATAGATATGGAAAGCAGACCATACTCTTGGGTTGCACTTGATCCTGACTGTGACCATCCGTTAGAGCACAAAGAGAAAGAAAAAGAAGAAAGAAAATGCAATTGCGATATTTGCTGCAATAACAATGGGTTTGGCAATGACAACAACGCCTTTATCGACCAAGATCTAGCTCAGGCAAATCTCAACAAACAAGTCTCAGATGAGACAATTATTATTAGAGACTCTTGTGACATCAACGTTTCATCTACAGACGTTCAAGCCGTAACATCTATTGTAACAGCGCTTAATGCAGCTGTCTTGACAGTAGCTCTCACCTCCATTGCAGATGGCGTTATTGCTGAATTAGTCGCACAAGATTTATTGCAGCTTACAGCTAACAAGCAAGTAAACCGCCAGAAACTTCTTATCGAATGCTCCCGCGGCGTAAACGTCACAACAGTAGATGCCGATATCGCAACCCTTGTCTCTACAGCTACAAACGTTCTGATCGCTGTCCTAGTCATCACTCTTGTCCTCTAGAACCTAAAAGCAGAGCTAAAAACGCTCTGCTTTTTCTTATTTTCCAAGCATATGATGAATATATAGACGTTCACCCACACCAAGTGGGGCACGGGTACATATGTTGTTAAGGACTAAAGTCAAATACCCTATAAAGAAGGAGCTGAAATCAATGAGCTGCGGAAAAACCCATGGCCGGCATGAGAACTGTGTATGCGATGCAGTGGAAAAGATTTTAGCAGAGCAGGAGGCAGTTGA
>NZ_JAVAXX010000199.1:0-12297 GCF_042709275.1 Bacillus sp. LR_5
ACGAGGTTTCTTATAAGCCTTTTTCATCCTTTTCCCTCCTTCCTTGTAAAAAAATAGGCTATCACGCACAACTAAATATTATAATCCTCTGATAATTCTGTCAATATTTACTTTTAGAAAAAAATGTTATATCTTTGTGGTGAAGTTACTTTTTTTGGGAGGGATAATATGAGTGCTGTAACCGAATCGGTTTTGGAGTCTATCATCAGTCCTGTAACGATGAGTGAGTTTTTAGAAGAATATTGGCCTGTAAAACCTTTGGTAGCCAGAGGAGAAGTGGAGAGATTTACAAGCATACCGGGGTTTGAAAAGGTTAGAACGCTAGAAAACGTATTGGCTATCTACAATAATCCAGTCATGGTCGTTGGTGATGCTGTGATTGAAGAATCTGAAGGGATCACAGACAGATTTCTTGTGTCACCTGCAGAGGCTTTAGAGTGGTATGAAAAAGGGGCTGCATTAGAGTTTGATTTCACCGACCTATTTATTCCCCAAGTCAGAAGGTGGATAGAAAAACTCAAAGCGGAATTAAGACTGCCTGCGGGTACTTCTTCCAAAGCCATTGTTTACGCGGCGAAAAATGGCGGGGGATTCAAAGCCCATTTTGACGCCTACACCAACTTGATTTTTCAAATTCAAGGTGAGAAAACATGGAAGCTTGCCAAGAATGAAAATGTGAGCAATCCAATGCAGCACTATGATTTATCAGAGGCTCCTTACTATCCTGATGATTTACAGTCATATTGGAAAGGAGATCCGCCAAAAGAGGATCTGCCAGATGCAGAAATCGTTAATTTAACACCGGGAACCATGCTGTATTTGCCAAGAGGTTTATGGCACTCCACCAAATCTGATCAAGCAACGTTAGCTTTAAATATTACATTTGGCCAGCCTGCATGGCTTGACTTGATGCTAGCAGCTCTTCGAAAAAAATTAATCAGTGATAACAGATTTAGAGAACTCGCTGTAAATCATCAATCCCTACATGAATCGTCCAAATCAGAGTTAAATGGATATTTGGAAAGTCTGATTCAAACGTTATCAGAGAACGCAGAGACATTGACCCCAGAGCAAATCTTCCAATCTCAGGATTCAGATTTTGATCCTTATCAATCCACGCAATTGGTATTCAGACAGCTTTTGACAAGTTATAAGTTCTAGTAAATACTAGATAAGGGGATTAATGACATAAAATAGGTTGTTAATTCTCTTATTTTTGTTCAGTTAAAAGGAGGAAAATATGAATATTATTCCGACATGCCAGATACCTAAAGATCTTGTTTCCGCGTTTTTTCAAAAACACTGGGGCAGTCCGCAAATGGTTATTTCTAGCGGTATTTATAACTGCGATGAATTAGATGGTTATGGAATGCTCAACGATGATAACCAGATTGTTGGCCTTATTACATACATATTTGAAGAAGATGCCTGTGAAATCATTTCGCTGGATAGTGTCATTGAGAATAAAGGGATCGGAACAGCTCTGCTAGAGAAAGCCGAGGAAGCATGCAGAGAGAGAAATATCAAACAAATAAAACTGATCACAACCAATGATAATATTCATGCATTAGCGTTTTATCAGAAGAGAGGGTACCGGTTGGATCGACTATTTGTGAATGCAGTCGAGACGGCCAGAAAGATGAAGCCCGAAATTCCTTTACTGGCAGATAATAAAATACCTATCCGTGATGAATTGCTTTTGGTCAAGGAGTTACAATAAAAGGCGCTCCTCTAAGGAAGCGCCTTTTGATCATGCGATTATTCAGCGGCTTGAATAAATACACCCTTCTCATGAGAAAACTCTTTGAATCCGTATACCCCATGATAGGAGCCGATTCCGCTTGTGTTGACGCCGCCGAATGGCAGGTTGACGTCACTGAAATGGACGACGACATCATTGATGGCCGCATTTCCTGATGTCGTGTGCTGAAGGACGTTGTCAATCAGGTCTTGGTTTTTGCTGAACACATAAAGTGCAAGCGGTTTATCGCGGTCATTTACGTAATCGATGACCTCGTCGATGTCTTCATAGTTCATCATTGGCAGAATCGGTGCGAAGATTTCCTCCTGCATGATTTTCATATCAGGCGTGACGTTTTTCAAAACGGTTGGCGAGATCGTGCGGTCGCTGGCATCAAATACGCCGCCGAACACCACTTCCGCCCCTTTTTCGATGGCATCGTCGAACAGATCTTTGACGCGGTTGAAGTTGCGGTCATTGACGATCTGCGTAAATTTGCTGCGGTCTGGGGTATGATCATCCTCCATAAATCCAGCGTTGACGACTGTTTGTAAAATCCCCGCGAACCTGTCCTGAACGTCTTTTTTAATGAACAGGTAATCAGGTGCGATGCAGGTTTGGCCGGCGTTTACGAATTTCCCGACGGCGATCTTTTTCGCTGCGTCCATCAGATCGTATTCACTGTCAATAATCGTCGGGCTCTTGCCGCCAAGCTCAAGTGTGACAGATGCCAAGTGTTTGGCAGCCGCTGTCATGACGATTTTCCCGACATTTGTGCTTCCAGTGAAGAAAATATGGTCGAACGGCTGATCAAGTAGTTCGGTTGCCACCTCAACCTCTCCTTCAAAAATCGCGACTTCTTTTTCATCAAAAGCGTCTCTTATCACTTTAGCGGCAATGTTGCTCGTGTTCATCGTGAAATCGGACAGCTTCACAATCGCGCTGTTTCCGGCTGCGAGAGAAGCGGCAAGCGGCGCCATCGTCAGCATAAACGGATAGTTCCACGGGCCGAGGATGAGTGTGACGCCTTTAGGCTCGTACATAAGAATTCCGTTTGCGTCAGGGCTTAACGATGAACCGACTTCTTTAGGCGCCATCCATTGTTCCAGGTTATTCATATTATCTCTAATCGCTTTTTTTGTTCCTTCGATTTCCGCTTTTTTGACTTCGTGATATGGTTTGCGGACGTCTTTGCGGATCGCTTCGATGATTTCTTCTTCATGGGCGATGACGGAATCTAAAAAGCGTTGAAGCTTTTCTCTCCGCTGTTCCGCTGTTGAAGCGCGCAAGGCTTTTTGCTGTTTTTTCTGAAGCTGAAAGACACGCTGGATGTCGTCCTTTACTTGCTGTTCCATTGTAAAATCCCCCTCATTTGCTTTCTTCTTTTCTCGGACCTATTATAAGGTGGTACCTTTTCTGTAAGAAAGACAACGGTGAACCATCTATACGTTACCGTACATATATCGAAGATCTGTCTAATGATTGGGGGTGTCTTTTGTGCCGGAATCTGCCGAAGCTCAAGTGAAAGAGGCGCTGCTGGCTTTATTGGAAGAAAGAGATATTCAACACATCACAATGAAAGAAATCGCTGAAAAGGCCAAAGTGAGCCGCGGATCGCTCTACCTTTATTATGAGGATAAGTTTTCAATCATTGAGGATGTGATCGAAGACATGAAGGAAGGACTGGGCAAAGCGCTTTTTGACGCCTTCAGTCATATGGATACCCTTCATTTGAACAAAAAACGGCAAACGGTGCATCCGACGCTGTCCTTTGTTCATGAGCATCGATCCTTTTTTTCTGTGATGATGAACAGAGGGCATTTCCATCGTTTTTTTAGGGATGTGTTTCAGCAGGATGTTCTGCTGACTCCGGTCCATGTGAATTTGACGCCGATCGAACGGGAAATTTACGGACATTACCGGGCCTTGTACACGTACGCGATTATCCTGTATTGGCTGAATGAGGATGCGGCCGCGACTCCGGAAGCTATCAGCCAAAAGGTATGGGAGCTTGTTTCTCAAAAGAGATTTTATTGGCTGTTTGGACAAGCTGTGCCAGGAGAGCGAGAGAAGAACAAGCAAATCGACAGGCGTGTGGTTCGAACGAGAGAGGCGCTCCAGAAGGCATTTCTGGACGTGCTGGCGGAGAAAAAAGACTACGCAGCCATCACGATTTCGGATATTACCCGGAAAAGCAATATCCGCCGTGCAACCTTTTATGATCACTATGCCAATAAGGAGGAATTGCTCCGAACCATGATACAGCGATCATGTGCGGAGATCATTGATCACCTGACGATTGCCTCCAGCCCGAATGAATTTTCCTTAAAGGAAGCGGAGAAGGCGCTCGCCAGTCTGCTTTCTGCTTTGTCAAACATGCCCATTGTCCATTTTCTCAATCGGGAATGGGGTGTTCCTCATGTGATACCTGATATGTTCAAAGCGCTGGAATCGTTTTATCTGCATCAGCAAACTGATATTCACGCAGAGAAAAAGCTTTATGCCCATTATGTATCCGCAATGATTATTGGGTTGCTTTTGTATCGGCTGGATGAAGGAAAGGCGCATCCGCCTGAAGTGCTGGCGAGGGAATTTTTGCAGTTTTTGGATGTGAAAAAGTATAAGGTTGTATTGCTTTGAAAGACAAAAAGAGAGGGACATCCCCTCTCTTATTTCGTTTCTTTCTTCCATTTCTCATCAATCAGCATTTTCCCTGGCCATGTGTATGCCATGATGCCGCCGTCTGCGGTGATGTCCTCTCCTGTGACGTATGAGCTGTCGTCTGACGCGAGGAACAGGGCCACTGTCGCCATTTCCTTCGGCTGGCCGAGGCGGCCGAGCGGCGTGACCCATTTGTTGGCTTCGCGGAATTTTTCACCCATTTCCTGTTCTTTGGTGCCTGCTAATTTGTCAATCAGCGGGGTTTCGATCGTACCCGGTGAAATGGAATTGACGCGGATGCCGTTCCGTGCGTAGTCGATCGCCATCGCTTTTGTCAGGTTGGTGATGCCGCCTTTTGCTGCGTTGTAGCCGGAGCGGTCAAGGTCCGCGGCACGGCCTGACATGGAGGAGGTATTGATGATGGAGCCTCCTTTTTCGAGCATGAGCGGAATCAGATATTTGCTGCAAAGGAACGTGCCGCGCAGGTCGACGGCGATAATGCGGTCAAACAGGTCAACCGGATATTCGTGCACCTTTCCGCCTTCCTGATCAACGCCGGCATTATTAAACAGAATATCAATCGTTCCGCATGCATCCTTGATTTGATCAGCAAATGCTTTCACACTGTTTTCATCTGACACATTGAGGTGAAAGGATTCGGCCTGTCCTCCGTTTTTTCTGATTGCGTCAACTGTTTCTTCCATTTGATCTTTATTGATATCTCCGATGATCACACGCGCGCCTTCATTGGCAAAAACCTCTGCCGTCGCTTGCCCAATGCCTGTCGCGGCGCCTGTGATCACTGCTGTTTTGTTTTCAAGTCTTCCCATGATACGAGACCTCCTTTTTCTATTTGTCTTCCCGCTATGTGCAGTGATAAACATGCGAGAAAAGAAAGGCCAGCATATGTTAAGATGAATTAGAAATTGTTGGGAGGTTTGTATGTGTGAAGGTACAGCATAAGAAGGAGCTCAAGTTTTATTGCTTCATTACCATTCCATCTGCATTTGTTGTGCTGACTGTCATCTCTTTTTTATTGCAAGAGATTACGTTTCCGGTGACTGCAAGCGCATTTCTGAGTGCTTCATGGCATAATCTATTGTTTTTGATACCGTTCGGTTTGTTTTTCTACCCGGTGCATATATGGATGAAGCGGGAGTTTGGCCGCTGGAATGACACAGAAAAAAAGAGAGGATGATGAAGCCTCTCTTTTTTATGAGAATGAGTGAGAAAAAGAGTGAAAACAAATCCAACTAATGTTAAATTTACATATATATGCATCTATCAATCTAATTGACAATTGTCATCTTATGTGATAAATAGATGCTGAAAAGGGTTTACATAATGGTAAAGGAGCGATCAAGAGTGGCGAAAAAAGAGTTTAAAGCAGAGTCTAAACGCTTGCTGGATATGATGATTAACTCCATTTATACCCAAAAAGAAATTTTCCTGCGCGAGTTAATCTCCAATTCGAGTGATGCGATTGACAAAATCTATTACAAAGCGCTTACGGACGATGCGCTTACGTTTGATAAAGACAGTTACTACATAAAGGTCGCAGCTGACAAAGATGCGAGAACATTAACCATCTCTGATACGGGGATCGGAATGACAAAGGATGAGCTTGAACAGCATCTTGGAACAATTGCAAAAAGCGGTTCCCTCGCGTTTAAAAAGGAAAACGAGCTGAAAGACGGACATGACATTATCGGGCAGTTCGGTGTCGGTTTTTACGCGGCATTTATGGTTGCCGATGTCGTGACAGTCATCAGTAAAGCGCTTGGCAGCGAAGAGGCTTATAAATGGGAGTCTGCGGGTGCAGACGGCTATACGATTGAGCCGTGTGAAAAGGATTCTGTCGGTACAGACATTATCCTGAAAATCAAAGAGAACACAGAAGATGACAGCTATGACGAGTTTTTAGAGGAATATCGTTTAAAAGCGATCATCAAGAAGTACTCCGACTTCATTCGCTACCCGATCAAAATGGATACAACCATTACTAAGCCGAAGGAAGGCAGCGAAAATGAATTTGAAGAGGTGCAGGAAGAGCGAACGGTCAACAGCATGGTGCCGATCTGGAGAAAAAACAAAAGCGAGCTGACAGATGAGGATTATGAAAAATTCTATGCTGAAAAGCATTACGGGTTTGATAAACCGCTCACACACGTTCATATCAGTGTGGATGGAGCCGTTCGCTACAATGCGATTCTATTCGTCCCTGAAAACATGCCGTTTGACTACTATTCCAAGGAATATGAGAAAGGCTTGGAGCTGTATTCCAATGGCGTGCTGATCATGAATAAGTGCGCAGACCTGCTACCGGACCACTTCAGCTTTGTGAAGGGCATGGTCGATTCTGAGGATCTATCGCTGAACATTTCCAGAGAAATGCTGCAGCATGACCGCCAGCTGAAGCTGATCGCGAAAAACATCAGCAAGAAAATCAAAAGCGAGCTGCAAAGCCTGTTGAAAAAAGACCGCGAGAAATACGAGACGTTCTACAAGTCGTTCGGCAGACAGCTGAAATTCGGCGTGTATAATGATTTTGGCTCGAATAAGGATCAATTGAAGGATCTCCTATTATTCTACTCTTCAAAAGAGAAAAAACTGGTCAGCTTAGACGAGTATGTTTCCAGAATGCCAGAGGAGCAGAAATTCATTTATTACGCGACCGGTGATTCTTACGACCGCATTGAGAAACTGCCGCAAACGGAAATGGTGGCAGACAAAGGCTATGAAATCCTCTACTTTACTGAGGACATCGATGAGTTTGCAATTAAAATGCTGGCTTCTTATCAGGAAAAAGAATTCAAGTCCGTATCAAGCGGAGACCTTGGCATAGACACGGATGAGGATCAAAAGCAGTCCGAGGAAGAGGAAAGCAAGTATAAGGATCTGTTTGAGGAAATGAAAAACATTCTGTCAGACAAAGTGAAAAACGTCAGAATCTCAAAACGGCTTAAATCACATCCAGTCTGCCTTGCTGCTGACGGCGAAGTGACAATTGAGATGGAAAAAATCTTAAACGCGATGCCTGACAGCCAAAATGTGAAGGCGGAAAAAGTGCTGGAAATCAACCCAAATCACGAGGTATTCCAAACGCTGCAGGACGCGTTTGAACAAGATAAAGAGAAGCTGAGCCTGTACACAAACCTTCTGTACAATCAGGCGCTTCTCATCGAAGGCCTGCCGATTCAGGACCCCGTGGAATTTACGAACAATATTTGCAAGGTCATGGTGTAAACAGAAAAAGGAATCGTCCCATAAGGAGACGATTCCTTTTTTTTATAATGTACGCTCATTCAGCATTTGGTTTTGGGTGCTTTTCTTCTTTTTAAACCGGTTTTTCAGGCTTGCTTCAATTTCCTCCAAGCTTCGCCCTTTGGTTTCCGGCACCATGTAGAAAGCGAAGAAAAATGAGAGAAGACAAATGACTGAGAAAACCATAAAGACCCATGCGATGCCCATTGCGCTTAGCATCAGCGGGAAGACGAGCGACACGATCAGGTTGGCTGCCGATAACACCAAAGTCGTGAACCCTGTCGCGGCACCGCGCGCTTTGGACGGGAAGAGCTCAGGCATGAGCACCCACACTACCGGACCCCATGTCGCCTGGTAAAAGACGATATAGACGCCGAGAAAGACTACTGTCATCCACGCTGTTGATGCGGAAAGCCCCAGTGTCAGGAGCACGCCTGATAAAGCAGCAAGGCTCAGTGTGATGCCGACACTTCCCCAGATCAGAAGTTTTTTGCGTCCGACACGGTCAATTAAGATCATGGCAGTGATACACATGATGACGTTGAGGATGCCGATCCCCATTGTGCCGAGCGCCGAAGCTGATGTGCCAAGACCGGCCTTCGTAAAAATGGTTGGCGCGTAGTAGATGACCGTGTTAATGCCGACTGCCTGCTGGAAAATGGCAAGGCCGACGCCAATCAGAAGCATAGGGCGAATCCACTTGGCTTTCAGCACGCCAAGTGTCGTTTCTTTTTTCTCCGCTTCCCCTTGCTTCATCTCTGCCAATTCCATTTCGATGTCTTTGGGGTCATGAGTGATGTTCATGATGCGTCTCGCTTCTTCTTCGCGGCCGCGCTTCACGAGCCATCTTGGCGATTCCGGCATGAACGCGATGCCGATTAATAGAAGCACGGCAGGCACTGCAGCCAGACCGACCATCCAGCGCCACGCTTCAAACGGTGTGAACAGGTAGTTAACGATATAGGCGAGCAAAATCCCGGTGACAATCATTAAGTTGTTCATTGTGCCGAGTGTCCCGCGAATTTTCGTCGGTGCCATTTCGGAAAGATACACGGGCACAAGTGCCGTTGAACCGCCGACGGCCAACCCGAGTATCACCCTAGATGCAATCAGCATGCCGATTGTTTGAGAAAATGCGCAAGCGAGCGCGCCGATAATAAAAATGATGGAAAGGACAAATACAACCTTTCTCCTGCCCCAGCGGTCTGAGCATGTGCCGCTCAAGGCAGAACCGAAAATCGCGCCAAGGAGCAGCATGCTGACAACCAATCCTTCTGTCAATGTCGTTAAAGGAATATCGTTATTGATAAACAGGAGTGCTCCGGAGATAACACCTGTATCGTAACCATATAGCAGTCCCCCTAAAGCGCCGAAAAAGTAGATCATATATTTCCTTGTGTCTTTCTTCACAAATGTCTCCTCCTCAGTTGTTGAGCCAATGAGTATCTAAAATGTATAACAAAGTTAATAGATTAGTACCCATTTCCTATCTCATTTGAAACATTTGTTTTGAACAAATGGAAACGTTAAAGCCAAAAGAGATGATCACAGATCCGCTGAGTTTAGGAAAAACGAAATAACTTTATGCTCAGAGAAACCATTAAAAAAACCTTACCCGCGCGGAGTAAGGTTTTGATTAAGACATTTTTATTCTTCTGCTTCGTTGACGAAAACCAAGGCGGAGAAGCCTTTTTTCTTATCAAATTGCAATTCAACGACGGTAACGTCCGGATTGAAGTTGTGGTATTCCTCTAAGAACTGAATAATGCCTTCTGAAATGTCATCTGACATAAGCTGCTTGTGGTGCAGGCCAAATGTAGCTTCAGCGAAGAACCCTGTACGCTTGTTATAAGATAGCTCCTTTACTTCAACGTCTTCAGGGTAGATATCTTCTTCATTGGAAATATACACGCAAATTCCGTCTACAATTTCTTGCTCATTTAATATTAATCTCATTGCCTAAAATCTCCTTCTGTACGTCTTTGGTGCTTTAAATGCGCGAATCAGTGCGATGACAATGATTAAAATAATGATTAAAGCGATGATATCCACGATCCAGGCAATGGGTGAAGCGCCATAAGAAACATAGCCGGGGCCTCCGGCTGGATGATAGGTGTAACCCCACGGGTGCATCATGCTGATCATGAACATACCCATTGTAAATCCGCTATAATATCCAAACCATCCTGATGGCGCGAAACCTGCGTGATAGTAATGATTGACTGAAACATATCGTCCGCCAACATAGGCTTTAGACGTTTTTCCGCTGTATGTCTTTCCGGTTACTTTTGATGTAGCGCCGGAAAAGGTGCCTGCCGATTTTTTAGAGCTTGATGAGCTTGCCTTTTCCGAAGGCTTCTTTTTAAGCGAAATCGATGATGATGAATCGTCAGGCGTCTTGGATTTTTTGCTAGAAGAGCTTGATCCTGAGCTGTAGCTTGATTTCGGGCTTGATTTATAGCTTCCGCTGTATGACGAGCTTGAACTTCGGCTGCTGTAACTAGATGATGAGCGGCCGCTAAAGCTCTTTGCATGAGAAATCGTTGATGGCAGCAGTACACCTAAAGCAACGGTTACTGCAACTAAGGCTTTTACATATTTAAGTTTCATTCTGTTTCCTCCATAGACCATCGAAACGGTCCGCTATTCTGACCAGCAAATAAAAGAAGCTGGGTCAGCTTTATTTCATATGAGCTAGATGATATGAACGTTTCATACTTTTGCTTTCTCAATCACTTTCTTTCTGAGATAAACTACCTTTATTTTATCGGATTTATGGCTCATTTTGTAAGGTTTTGCTTCAAAATCAGTTATTTAGGAATTTATCGCACAAAAAAACAGCCTTCTCCAATGGAGAAGGCTGCTTTCTTCTTATGCGAACAGCTTATCAATAAATGAAATATCCTCTTGAGAAAGCGTCACGTCGGCTGTTTTGATGTTATCAATCAGCTGATCGGCACGTTTTGCTCCCGGGATTAAAATATCAATTTCCGGTCTTGCTAAATACCAGGCCAATACGATGTGAGGGATATCCACGTTGTGTTTTTCGGCAATCGGCGCAAGCTTGTTGACCTTTCTGATATTTTCTTTGAAACGCTCGCCCTTGAAGTGTTCCTGTTCGTTTCGCAGGTCGCCTTCTGGGAACGTTGTATCTTCTGTATACTTTCCTGCCAATAAACCTGATACGAGAGGGAAGTAAGGGATAAATGAAATATTATGCTCCTTCGTATACGGGAAGAATGTTTTTTCTGCTTCACGGTTTAACAGGTTGTATTCGCCTTGCAATACATCTACCAAACCGTCTTTGTTTGCTTCTTTCAATTGCTCTAAAGAGAAGTTGGATACACCGATGGAGCGGATTTTTCCGGCTTTCTTCATCTCATTCAGCGCGTTAACGGCTTCATCCTTAGGCGTATGTTCGTCAGGGAAGTGAATGTAGAACAAATCGATATAATCGGTATTCAAGCGCTTCAGGCTTTCATCAACTGATTTTTTAAGAAATTCTGGTGAATTATCAAAGACAAAGTCATTGCCTTGTTTTCTGTGAGCGGCTTTTGTCGCGATGACAACTTCTTCACGGTTGAATTCACGCAGCACTTCACCAATTAATTCTTCGGAACGGCCGATCCCGTAAATATAAGCGGTGTCTAACATTGTCACGCCATTACGGATCGCCTCGCGCACCAATTCTTTTCCGGTTTCTTCATTTAGGTTCGGATAGAGGTTATGTCCTCCGACAGCATTTGTTCCTAATCCGATAGGGAATACCTGCAAGTCTGATTTTCCGAGCTTCGCTTTTTTCATGATCTGCCTCCTAGAATAAAATGGATGATAGACTCTCAACACTATTGTAAACGTTAGGCCAGATGAATGCCGATTTGATGCTCATTGCAGTACTGCGTGTACTCGTCGTCTAATGGCTGAGAGGTCACAATGCAATGCAGCCTGTCAAACGGCGCATATGTCAGAAGCGTTGATTTTCCGAATTTAGAATGGTCAGCCAATAGATACACTTCTTTTGCTTTTTCTGAAATCCTCTTTTTAATTTCATACTCCAGCAGATCCGAATTGGTCAATCCGTGTGTCAGCGTCGTTCCGGTAGCGGACATAAAGGCTTTGTTGATATTGTACTTATCAAGCATAGCCGGGTCGTCCATGCCGACAAAGGAGCGGGTTTTTCTCTTATAGTTGTTTCCGATAATGATTAAGTTGATATTCTTCAAAGCTGACGCCGCATTGATAATGTCTAAACTGTTGGTTAAGATGGTGACATTTTTGGCTGGATCAAGCGTATCAAGAATAGACTTTGTCGTCGTTCCTGAATCAATGAAGACCAAATCGTGATCTTCAATAAATCGGGAAGCATAATGGGCGATTTTTGTTTTTTCATCCTGGTGCTGAATGGTGCGATTTTCAAAAGGAACTAATGCGGTTTTTTCAATAGATGTTACGCCGCCGTATACTTTTTCAATCGCACCCTTTTCTGTTAGCTTGTTGATATCACGTCTGACTGTGTTTTTGGAGACATTGAACACCTGGCACAGCTCATCTAAGGAAACAGTGCCATGCGATAAAATGTACTCCTCCATTTCCTGAATCCGCATCAGTTTCATATAAAAAACTCCTTCTTG